>DATDCR010000593.1:0-2625 GCA_036524215.1 Burkholderiales bacterium | reverse complement strand
ACGAACTCCTCGGCCACCGCGTCGACCTGCGCCGCGGTGGCGCGCTCGAGGCACAACGCGGCGTCGTTGCACCAGTTATCGAACACGCGGTCGAGCATGAAGCACTCGACGTCGGCGGTGACGAGCGGCACCTTGCCCGTGGCGCAAAAGAACCAGCGCAGCCACTGCACCACGGCGGGATCGGTCTCGTAGCCGCCGACGACTTCGACGATCGGGTTGCGCCAGGCGGGCGCGAAGAAATGGGTCACCGTGGCGCGCGACTTGTCGCGCAGCTCGGAGAAGACGCGCGCGGCGGGAAGCGAGCTCGTGTTCGAGGTGATGAGCGCCTGCGGCGAAATGAGCGCCTCGACCTGCGCAAAGATGCGCCGCTTGAGCGCCAGGTCCTCGGTCGCCGCTTCGAGCACCCAGTCGGCGCCGCGCAGGGCCGCGTAATCGGTGCTCGCCGTGATGCCGCGCGTCACCGCCGCCGCGTCCTCCGGCTTCATTTTTTTCTTATCGACGGCCTTCCTGGCGTACGAGTCGAAGCGCGCGAGCGCGCGGTCGAGCGCCGGCTGCGAGATGTCGACCAGCACCAGCTCGAGCGCCGGCAGCGCGCTCTTCAGGTAGTAGCCGATGTCGGGGCCGATGGTGCCGGCGCCGACGATCGCCACGCGCGACGGCATCGGCCGCCCCGGGGTCGCAAGCAGAGGGTTACGGACCAGCCCCATCGGGTGTACAGTATACGGTATACCGAACCAAGGCAAGGGCTGATGCGCATCGGAATCGACGTCGGCGGCACCTTCACGGATTTCGTGCTGCTCGACGATGCCACCGGCGCGAGCCGCACCTACAAGTGCCTGACCACGCCGCGCGATCCCGCGCAGGCGATCATCGACGGCCTGGCCGCCCTCGAGCGCGAAGTCCCCGGCTGCACGAAGAGCCTGGAAGAGCTGATCCACGGCACCACGCTCGTGATCAACGCGATCATCGAGCGCAAGGGCGCGCGCACGGGTCTGCTCACGACGCGCGGCTTTCGCGACGTGCTCGAGCTCGGTCGCGAGATCCGCTACGCCGCCTACGATCCCTTCGCGCAGATGCCCGAGCCGCTCGTGCCGCGCGAGCGTCGCCTGGAGGTCGATGAGCGGCTGCGCGCCGACGGCAGCGTGCTGCAGCCGCTGGATGAATCACAAGCCCGGGAAGTAGTGAAAAAAGTCAAAGCACTCGGCGCCGAATCGGTGGCGGTCTGCCTGCTCAACTCCTTCGAGAACCCGCAGCACGAGCTCGCGCTGAAGCGCATGCTCGCCGAGGAGCTGCCCGGCGTGCCGGTATCGATCTCCTACGAAGTGCTGCCGCAGATCCGCGAGTACGAGCGCACCAGCACCACGGTCACCAACGCGTACGTCAAGCCGCTCACCGAAAGCTACCTGCGCAAGCTGCGCGAGCGCCTCGCCGCGCTCGGCTTCCGCGGCCGCCTCTTCATCATGCTTTCCTCCGGCGGCGTCACCTCCGCCGAGACGGCCGCCGAGTTCCCGGTGCGCATCATCGAGTCGGGGCCGACCGCCGCCGTGATCGCCGGCCAGTACTACAGCCACCTCTTCGATTGCCCGGAGATGTTCTGCTTCGACATGGGCGGCACCACCGCCAAGTCCTGCCTGATCCAGAACGGCGTGGCGGGCGTCGTGCCGAGCTTCGAGGTCGGCCGCGTGCAACGCTTCCAGAAAGGCAGCGGCCTCACGATCCAGGTGCCGGTGGTGGATCTCATGGAGATCGGCGCCGGCGGCGGCAGCATCGCGCGCGTCAGCCGCCTCGGCACGCTGCAGGTCGGCCCCGAAAGCTCGGGCGCCGAGCCCGGCCCGATCTGCTATGGGCGCGGCGGCACGGAGCCCACGGTGACCGACGCCGACCTGCTGCTGGGTTATCTCGATGCGAAGTACTTTCTCGGCGGCACCATGCAGCTCGACCTGGCGGCCGCGCGCCGCGGCATCGAGGAGCGCATCGCCAATCCGCTCGGCGTGCGCTTCATCGACGCGCTGTGGGGCATCCACGACCTCATCAACGAGAC
Organism: Burkholderiales bacterium; assembly: GCA_036524215.1. Taxonomy (GTDB): domain Bacteria; phylum Pseudomonadota; class Gammaproteobacteria; order Burkholderiales; family SG8-39; genus SCGC-AG-212-J23. Next base: position 584 of record DATDCR010000593.1, on the reverse strand, counting down.
CATGGCCGCCGCGGCGAAGACCCACATCGCCGAGCGCGGCGGCAACCCGCAGCTCGTCACGGTGGCGGCCTTCGGCGGCGCCGGGCCGGTGCACGCGTACGGCCTCGCGAGCAAGCTCGGCGCGCCGCGCCTGATCGTGCCGCCGAATGCCGGCGTCGGCTCGGCGCTCGGCTTCTTCACCGCGCCGCGCGCCTTCGACCTCGTGCGCAGCCACAAGGTGCCGTTCGCCACGGCGAATTTCGGCGAGCTCGAGAACCTGTTCCAGGAATTGGAGCGCGAGGGAGAGCGCACCCTGCGCAAGGCCGGCGCCGAAGGCGCGATCGAATGCTCGCGCTCGGTCGAGGCGCGCTTCATCGGCCAGGGCTCGGAAACCAATCTTGCCGTGCCGCCCGGCGATTTCTCGAAACTGGACGCGGCCGAGCTGCGCCGCCGCTTCGACGAGACTTACGCGCGGCTCTACGGCCGCACCTATCCGGAATCGCCGGTCGAGTTCGTGAACTTCCGCGTGCGGGCGAGCCTGCCCGTGAAGCTGCTCTCGCTCCCCAAGCTCTCCGTCAAAGGAAGATCGGAGGATGCGGTGAAAG
>DATDCR010000592.1:0-2632 GCA_036524215.1 Burkholderiales bacterium | reverse complement strand
AGGTACGGCTACCGGCGAGCCGCGCGCGGATGCCCGCGTGCGCGGGCAGCACGTAGATCTCCATGTAGGTGATGGGCAGCGGGTCGCCAAGCGGATAGCGGCACGCCTCGAAGCGCACCCAGCGGCTTCCGGTCTTGCATCTCAGGATTGTTGACAGGGCGGCGTCCACCGTGACGGTGCGAGATGAGAGGAGCTTGAGCCGCGTGCGCTGCGTATAGCTGAACAGATCGGTGATATTCGAGAGCGAGGCGGCGAAGCGGCCCTGCGCCTCGCGCGCGCGCACGCGCGTGCCGATACCGGGGCGCCGCGAGATCAGCCCCATGTCGACGAGCTTGCGGATCGCCTCGCGTGCGGTGTGGCGCGAGACGCCGTACTGCTCGCAGAGCTCGAGCTCCGGCGGCAGCATCTCGCCGACGGGGTAGCGGCCGGTGCGGATCTCGCGGATCAGGGCATCCGCGACGCGGACGTAGCGTGGCGTGCTCATTAATACATGTAATGCCCGCCGTTGACGTGCATTACCTGGCCGCTCACAAATCCGCCGGCATCCGAGGCGAGGAACAGGCACGCGGCAGCGACCTCGTCGACGTCGCCGAAGCGTCCGAGCGGAATCTGCCTTTCGATCTCGTCTTTCGGCTGGTGCTTGTACTGCGACCAGTCGCGCGCGGTGTCGATGGCGCCCGGCGCAAGGGTATTGACGGTGATGCCGTCGGGGCCGAACTCGCGCGCCAGCGCCTTGGCGAGGCCGTGCAAGCCGGACTTGGCGGCCACGCTGTGCGCGCGATGCGTGACGTGGCCCCAGAACGCGTCGAAGCCGGAAACGAGCACGATGCGGCCCCAGCGGCGACCCTTCATGTGCGGGATGACATGGCGCGCCAGGTAGAACGCCGGGTCGAGGTTCGTGCCGAGCACTTCGCGCCAGTCCTCGACGCTGATCTCGAGGAAGGGCTGCATGCGCCGCACGGCGACGTTGGAGACGGCGATGTCGACCGCGCCGAAATGCTCGACCGTCTCGCGCACCAGGCGCTCGACCTCCTCGTGCGAGGAGACGTCGGCCATGATGCCGCGCGCGCGGCCGCCGCTCGCCTCGATCTCGCGCACCACCGCCTCGACCGCTGCGCGGTCGCGGTGACCGTTGACCACCACCGAGGCGCCTTGCGCCGCAAAGGCAAGCGCAATGGCGCGCCCGATGTTGCGGCCGGAGCCGGTGACGATGGCGGTGCGGCCGGATAGCGAAAAAGAGGTGCTCACTGATTAGCTGCGCGTTGACAGCGTCGAAAGGGCTGCGTTAAATGTACGGACATTTACCCGCGAAGGCAACGACATGACCTGGACGCGCCTCCTCGCCTCGCTCCTCCTCTTTGCGCCGCTCGCCGCCGGTGCGCAAGCGTGGCCTTCGAAGCCGATCAAGCTCATCGTGCCGTACGCTCCCGGCGGCTCGACCGATCTCCTCGCCCGCAGCGTCGCCGGCAAGATGAGCGACGCGCTCGGCCAGCAGATCGTGGTCGAGAACCATGGCGGTGGCGGCGGCACGCTCGGCTCGAACATGGTTGCGCGCGCAGCGCCGGATGGCTACACGTTCCTCCTCGGCACCGGGGCGACGCACGGCCTCACGCTCTTCCTCATGAAGTCGCTGCCGTACGACCCGGTCAAGGATTTCAGCCCGCTCACCGCGGCAGTCGAGGTGCCGATCGTGCTGGTGGTCAATTCCGCGCTTGCGGCGAAGAGCGTCACCGAGCTGATCGAGTACGCGAAGAAGAATCCAGGCAAGCTCGGCTTCGGCAGCTCGGGCACCGGCTCGCCGCACCATCTCTCGGGCGAGCTCTTCAAGCAGATGGCGGCGATCGACATCGAGCACGTGCCGTACAAGGGCGCCGGCCCGGCGATGCAGGACCTGCTCGGCAACCAGATCGCGATGATCTTCACCACGCTCTCCACCGCCTTGCCGCACCATCGCTCGGGCAAGGTGCGGCTCCTCGGCTTCGTCGAGGCGAAAGGCCAGCCCACCGTGCCGGAGGTACCGACCATCGGCCAGTCGCTGCCGGGCTATTCGATGCCGCGCAGCTGGCTCGGCTTCTTCGGCCCGGCGAAGCTGCCCGCGCCGATCGTGCAGCGCCTGAGCGCCGAGATCAACAAGGCGGTGCATGCGCCCGAGATCGAGCGCAACCTCGAGGCGGCGGGCATGCCGGTGGTCGGCACCTCGCCCGAAGAGTTCAGCCAGATGGTGCGCGACGACATCGAGACGTTCCGCCGCATCACCAAGCTCGCGGGGATCAAGCCCGAGTGACGCTGCCGCTCGAGGGGAAGCTTGTCGTGGAGCTTGGCCATTCCGTGGCTGCGCCCGCCGCCGGCCAGATCCTCGCCGACCTCGGCGCCGAGGTCGTGAAGATCGAGAAGGCCGAAGGCGACGATGCGCGCAAATGGGGACCGCCCTTCGTGGACGGCGCATCCGCCACATTCCAGGCGCTGAACCGCCACAAGCGCTCGGTCGTCTGCGACCTGCGCGACGAGCGGCAGCGGGAGGCCCTGATCCGTTTCATTGTCGACAAGGCCGACGTGGTGCTGCAGAACCTGCGGCCGGGGCAGCTCGACAAGCTGGGCTTGAGCGCCGAGGCGCTCGTCAGGCGAAAGCCGG
>DATDCR010000591.1:0-6029 GCA_036524215.1 Burkholderiales bacterium | reverse complement strand
GCTGTATCGCCGGCCGAAGGCGGCCTGGCTGGAGCCGCTGATGCGCGAGGGCCGCGGGCGCGCCAACGTGCGCCTGGTGCCGGCCGATCTCGGCGGCGTGCGCGAGATGTTTGCGGCGTTGAAGCGCGGCGAGGCCGCGGGTTTCCTGCCGGACCAGGTGCCGGGCGTCGGCGAAGGCGAGTGGAGCGAATTCTTCGGCCGCGCCGCCTACACGATGACGCTCGCGGCGAAGCTCGCCTCGCGCGACAACGTCGCCTGCTACCTCGCCTTCGCGAGGCGCCTGCCGCGCGGCGCCGGCTATTCGATCCTCGTGCGGCCGCTGCCGGCGGCGCAGCCGGGCGAGGCGCCGACGCGGCGACTCAATCGCGCGCTCGAGGAGCTGGTGCGCGAATGCCCGGGCCAGTATCTGTGGGGCTATAACCGTTACAAGCAGCCGCAAGGCGCGCCGCCGCCGCCGGCTTCCGGCGCGCCGTGAGCCGCGTCGTCTTCGCCGTCATGTGGCTTGCGCACTGGCTGCCATTGCGCGCGCTGGCGTGGCTCGGCGAGGCCGTCGGCGCGGCGCTCTTCTGGCTGATCCCCGAGCGGCGCCGCGTCACGCGCATCAACCTCGAGAAATGCTTTCCGCAAATGCCGCCTGCCGAGCGCGAGCGGCTCGCGCGCGCGGCCTTCCGCGCCTTCTGCCGCGCCTTCCTCGATCGTTCCGTGCTGTGGTGGGGATCCGCGGAGCGCATCAAGCGCATGGTGAGCCTGGCCGGCCTCGAGCATCTCGATGCCGCGGGCGGCAAGATCATCGTGCTCGCGCCGCATTTCGCCGGCCTCGACGCCGCGGGGATCCGCCTCTCGATCGATCGCGAGCTCTCGTCGCTTTATTCGCACCAGAAGGATCCGGTCTTCGACCGGTTGCTCCTGCGCAGCCGCACGCGCTTCCGGCCGCACGTGGTTTCGCGGCAGCAGGGATTGCGCAAGGTGCTGCGCTGGATCAACGCCGGCATCCCGTTCTACTACCTGCCGGACCTGGATTTCGGCCGCAAAGGCACGGTGTTCGTGCCGTTCTTCGGCGTGCCGGCCGCCACCGCCGTCGGCCTGTCGTATATTGCGCGCTCCACCGGCGCTCGCGTCGTGCCCTGCGTGGCGCGCATGCTGCCGGAAGGCGGCTATGTGGCCCAGTTCTATCCGGCGTGGAGCGACTTCCCGAGCGGCGACGAGGTGGCCGACACGCGCCGCATGATGGTCTTCATCGAGGAGCGCGTGCTCGAGATGCCGGAGCAGTATCACTGGCTGCACAAGCGGTTCAAGACGCGCCCCGAAGGCGAGCCGAGGTTCTATTGAAAGCCGCGGTCATTGGCGCCGGCCACATGGGCCGCTATCACGCGGAGAAGCTCGCCCGCCTGAGCGGCGTGCAGCTGGCGGCCGTGGTGGACGCCGACGCGGCGCGGGCGCAGGCGGTCACGGAAAAGCTGGGCGGGACGGCGCTCACCGACTACCGCCGGCTTTTCGGCAGCGCGGACGCGGCGGTGCTTGCGGTGCCCACCGACCGGCACCACGCCATCGCGCGCGACTGCCTGCAGCACGGGCTGCATCTGCTCATCGAGAAGCCGATCGCCACCACGCTCGCCGAGGCGGACGAGCTGATTGCATTGGCGGAAAAGCATCACGTGGTGCTGCAGTGTGGGCATGTCGAGCGCTACAACAAGGCGTTCCGCGCGCTGATGGCGCGCATGGACCGCCCGGTCTTCATCGAGGCGGAGCGCTTGTCCGGCTTCAAGCAGCGCGGCGCCGAGGTCGACGTGGTGCTCGACCTCATGATCCATGACCTCGACCTCGCCTGCGATCTCGCCCGCGCCGACGTCGCAAACATCAGCGCGTGCGGCTTCCGCGTGCTGACGCGCGACATCGACATCGCGAACGCGCGCATCGAGTTCGCGAACGGCGCGGTCGCCAACCTCTCGGCCAGCCGCGTGAGCCAGCTCCCGGTGCGCAAGCTGCGCATCTTCCAGCCCGATCTCTACGTTTCGGCCGACCTGCAGGCCGGCAAGCTGCGCTACGTGCGCCAGGCGAGCGGCGTGATCGAGGAGACGGACGAGACGCACGAGGGCGGCGACGCGCTCGCCGAGCAGGCGCAGGCCTTCGTTTCCTCGATCGAGAAGAAAACACCGGTGACGGTCGATGGGCGCGCAGGCCGGCGCGCGCTCGAGCTCGCCTTGACCGTGGGCCGCCTGGTGCGCGAGCGCCTGCAGCGCTTCGAATGAAGCTCGAGTTCACCAAGATGCAGGGCGCGGGCAACGATTTCGTCGTGCTCGACTGCACCGCCAAACCATTTTCCCTGTCCAAGGAACAACTGAGGAAGCTTGCGGACCGCCATTTCGGCGTCGGCTGCGACCAGATCCTGGTCGTCGAGCCGCCGCGCGCCAAAGGCGCCGACTTCCGTTACCGCATCTTCAACGCCGACGGCGGCGAAGTGGAGCAGTGCGGCAACGGGGCGCGCTGCTTCGTGAAATTCGTGCACGCGCGCGGCCTGACGACGAAGCGCGAGATCGCGGTCGAGACGATGAGCGGGCTCATCCGCCCGAAGCTCGATGCCGACGGCGAAGTCACCGTGGACATGGGGGCACCGGCCTATGCGGGCGTCGAAGCGCTCGAGGTCGACGGCGCGCGTGTGGAAGTGGCGATCGTGTCGATGGGCAATCCGCACGCCGTACAGGTCGTCGCCGATGTGTCGAAGGCGCCCGTCACCACGCAGGGGCCGCTGATCGAACGGCATCGTCGCTTCCCGCAAGGGGTGAACGCGGGCTATCTGCAGGTGTTCGACCGCCATCGCATCGCGCTGCGCGTCTGGGAGCGCGGCGCCGGCGAGACGCTTTCCTGCGGCACCGGCGCCTGCGCGGCGGCGGTGACGGCGATGGCGAAGAAGCTGGTCGATTCGCCCGTCCAGGTGCAGACGCGCGGCGGCAGATTGACCATCGCTTGGCCGGGCGGCGACAATGCCGTGACCATGAAAGGCCCGGCCGAAACCGTCTTCGACGGCACGCTGGAACTATAAGAGGCCAATGAACGCCGACGATCTAGCACGCTTCCTCCGCGCCAATCCGCAGTTCTTCGATCAGAACCCGGAGCTCCTGGAAACGATCCAGGTGCCGCATCCTTATGGCGGCCGCGCCATTCCGCTGGCCGAGCGCCAGACCGTGGCGCTGCGCGAGAAGGTCAAGAGCCTGGAAGGGAGGCTCGCCGAGCTGATCCGCTTCGGTGAGGAGAACGACGCCATCAGCGAGAAGGTGCACCGCCTTGCGGTGGCGCTCGTGGGCGCGCGCGATTTTCCGTCGCTTGCTCGCTCGCTCTACTTCCACCTGCGCGAGGACTTCGCCGTGCCCCACGTCGTGCTGCGCGTCTGGGGCAAGTCGGTGCCGGTGGACTTCGAGGAGTCGGCTGCCGTCGACAGCGCGCAGCGCGAGCAGGCCGCCATGATGGGCGGGCCGCAATGCGGCCCCGCGCAGGGCAGCCCTTTTGCCGCATGGTTCGGCGACGCCGCCGAGCACGTGCGCTCCCTCGCGCTGGTGCCGCTCGGCGATACGGCGGTTTTCGGGCTGCTCGCCCTCGCGAGCGAAGACCCGAAGCGCTTCTACCCGGAGATGGGCACGCTCTACCTGCGGCGCATCGGCGAGCTTTGCGCCGCCGGAGTCACGGCGCGGCTCTGAGGTGACGGCCAGCCTGGCGCACGAGTACCTCGATGCGCTGAAGCACCAGCGGCGTCTTGCGCCGGCCACGCTCGCCAACTATGCGCGAGCGATCGAGCTCCTGCTGCAGCTTCACAAGAAGCCGCCGGCCGAGCTCGAGCCGGCGGAAATCCGCCGTTCCGTCGCGCTGCTGCACGCGAAGGGACTCTCCCCGCGCACGCTCGCGCTCATCCTCAGCGCCTGGCGCGGCTGGTTTCGCTGGCTGGCGCGGCATCACGGCCTGCGCGCGAACCCGGCGCTGGGCATCCGCGCGCCGAAGGCGCCGCGGCCTTTGCCGAAGGCGCTTTCGGTCGAGGCCACGCAGCGGCTGCTCGACAGGCCGCAGGACGCTTCGGCCCTGGCGCTGCGCGACCGCGCGATGTTCGAGCTGCTTTACTCGTCGGGCCTGCGCCTGGCGGAGCTCGTCGACCTGGACGTCGATCACGGCCTGGACATGCGGCAGGCGGAGGTCACGGTCACCGGCAAGGGATCGAAGACGCGCACCGTGCCGGTGGGCGCAAAGGCGCGCGAAGCCCTGCGGGCCTGGCTCGGCGTGCGCAGCCAGGTCGCGCGCGGCGATGAAAAGGCGCTCTTCGTCGGCGCGCGCGGCCGGCGCATTTCGCCCGCCGTGGTGGGCGAGAGGCTCGCGGCATGGGCGCGCGCCAGCGGCATGACGGAGCGCGTGCATCCGCACATGCTGCGCCACTCCTTCGCGAGCCACGTGCTGCAATCGTCGCAGGATCTGCGCGCCGTGCAGGAGATGCTCGGCCATTCGAGCATCTCGAGCACGCAGATCTATACGCATCTCGATTTCCAGGCGCTGGCCAGGGTCTACGACGCCGCGCATCCGCGCGCGAAGAAGAAATGACCCTGCACCTCAAGCCGGGCCGCGACAAGTCGCTGCGGCGCCATCATCCGTGGATCTTCTCGGGAGCCGTCGAGCGCGTGAGCGGAAAGCCGGGCGCCGGCGATACGGTCGACGTGAGCACCGCGGACGGCAAGGCGGTCGCGCGTGCGGCGTACAGCCCGGCCTCCCAGATCCGCGCGCGCGTCTGGACCTTCGACGTCGCGCAAGAGGTCGACGCCGCGTTCTTCCGCCAGCGCGTGATGAGCGCGCTCGCCTTGCGCGAAGGCCTGCCGGCGGCGAAGCACGGCAATGCGATGCGGCTCGTGCACGGCGAATCCGACGGCCTGCCCGGCTTGATCGTCGATCGTTACGCCGACGTGCTCGTCGCGCAATTCCTCTCCGCGGGCGCCGAGCGCTGGCGCGAGCCGATCCTGGACGCGCTCGCCGAGCTCACCGGCTGCGAGGCGATCTACGAGCGCTCGGACGCCGAAACGAGGAAACTGGAGGGATTGGACGCGCGCACCGGCTTCGTGCGCGGCAACCGCGCCGCGTCGCGCTGCCCGATCATCGAGTACGGGCTGAATTTCAAGGTCGATGTCGAGCAGGGACAGAAGACCGGCTTCTTCCTCGACCAGCGCGAGAACCGGCAGCGCGTGCGCGAGCTCGCCGCCGGGCGCGAGGTGCTCGACGCGTTCTCGTACACCGGCGGCTTCGCCATCAATGCGCTGGCCGGCGGTGCGGCGCGCATCGTGGCGGTCGAAAGCTCGGCGCCTTCGCTCGAGGTGGCGCGCGAAAATCTCGCCGCCAACACGCTCGACGCGGCGAAGGTCGAGTTCGTGCATGCCGACGCCTTTGCGCATCTGCGCACGCTGCGCGATCGCGGCGCGCACTTCGACCTCGTCGTGCTCGATCCGCCGAAGTTCGCGCCGACCGCCGCGCAGGCGAAGAACGCGGCGCGCGCGTACAAGGACATCAACCTGCTCGCCTTCAAGCTGCTGCGTCCGGGCGGGCTGCTGGCGACGTTCTCGTGCTCGGGCGGCGTGGACGCGGCGCTCTTCCAGTCGATCGTGGCCGGCGCGGCGCTCGACGCAGGCGCGCAGGCGAAGATCATCGAGCGCTTCGGCGCCGCCGCGGACCATCCCGTGGCGCTGGAGTTTCCCGAAGGCGAATACCTTAAGGGTCTGCTCTTACTGAAAACCTAAATCAGGGACAGACCACGTTTTTCCTGCCTGGAAATGGTGGTCTGTCCCTGATTATTTTTGGAATGGATCCGGGCGGCCGGCGAGCGCCTCGAGCTTCGCCATTTCCTCGTTGCTGTGGCGCTCGAAGCCGGCCTGCACGATGCGCGTGCCCATCATCGATTCGCGATGGATCATGCGCGCCTGGTGATTCTGGGTGGACACGGCCACCGTCTCCATCATCGAGCCGGTCGGCGTCGAGCTGATCTCGGTGGTGCCGAAGCAGGTGCAGGC
>DATDCR010000590.1:0-9081 GCA_036524215.1 Burkholderiales bacterium | reverse complement strand
GGCGCGATCATCCGCGGCTGGGGCGCGACGCACCTGCTGCGCGAGGTGCCGCACGTCATCTGCGTGCGCGTCTGCGCGCCGTTCGAGCTGCGCAGGCAGCGCATGATGGAACGCCTCAACAGCGACGATCGCGAGGTCGTGGCGGAGGAGATCCGCGTCAACGACGAGGCGCATACGGCCATCATGCGCCGTCACTTCGGCGTGCAATGGACCGACGCCGAGCACTACGACCTGGTGCTCAACACGCAGCGGGTGAGCATCGACGAATGCGTGGGCGAGGTGATGTCGCTCGCGAGCTCCCCGCAGTTCGCCGAGACGGAAGCCTCGCGCCAGAGGCTCGAGGACATGGCGCTTGCGGCGCGCGTGCGGGCGGCGCTGCGCCGTGCCCCCGAGACGCGCGAAGCGCCCGTGCAGGTCAGCTCGCAGACCGGCCGCATCACGCTCTCCGGCGCCAGCAGCACGGACGAGATGCTGGCCTTCGTCGAGGTCGCCTCGGCCGTGCCGGGCGTGCGCGACGTGGCGTACCGCACCAATCCTGGCGAGGAAGTCAGGCCGCGCTTCCACTGATCGCTTGACCGCGGTCAAGGCCGCGCGCGGCAGCCCTCTACCAAAATCGCTGCTTCCATAGGGGAGCCGGAGAAGCCCGGCTGCCAACAGAGGAGCCGCAAGAATGCCGTCGGACATCGAAATCGCACAGGCTGCGAAGCTGCAGCGCATTGCCGCCGTCGCGCGCGAGAAGCTCGGCATCGCCGAGGAGCATCTTGAGCCCTACGGCCATTACAAGGCCAAGGTCTCGCTCAAGTACCTCGACTCGCTGAAGAGCCGCAAGGACGGCAAGCTGATCCTCGTCACCGCCATGACCCCGACGCCGGCCGGCGAGGGCAAGACGACCACCACGGTGGGCCTGGGCGACGCGCTCAATCACATCGGCAAGAAGGCGATGATCTGCCTGCGCGAGCCTTCGCTCGGGCCGGTGTTCGGCATGAAGGGCGGCGCGGCCGGCGGCGGCTACGCGCAGGTCGTGCCGATGGAGGACATCAACCTGCATTTCACCGGCGACTTCGGCGCCATCCAGCTCGCGAACAACCTGCTCGCCGCGCTGATCGACAACCACATCCATCACGGCAACGAGCTCGGCATCGACGTGCGCCGCATCCAGTGGAAGCGCGTGCTCGACATGAACGACCGCGCGCTGCGCGATATCGTCGTGTCGCTCGGCGGGCCCGGCAACGGCTATCCGCGGCAGGACGGCTTCGACATCGTCGTCGCCTCCGAGGTGATGGCGATCTTCTGCCTCGCCACCTCGCTCGAGGACCTGAAGAAGCGCCTCGGCAACATCGTCATCGGCTACACGCGCGACCAGAAGCCCGTCACGGCGAAGGACCTCAACGCGCACGGCGCGATGACGGTGCTCCTGAAGGATGCGCTGGCGCCGAACCTGGTGCAGACGGTGGAGAACAACCCGGCCTTCATCCACGGCGGCCCCTTCGCCAACATCGCGCACGGCTGCAATTCGGTCATCGCGACGCAGAGCGCGCTCAAGCTCGCCGACTACGTCGTCACGGAGGCGGGCTTCGGCGCCGACCTCGGCGCCGAGAAGTTTCTCGACATCAAGTGCCGCAAGAGCGGGCTGCGCCCCAACGCGGCGGTCATCGTGGCGACGCTGCGCGCGCTCAAGTACCACGGCGGCATCGACGTCAAGGAAGTGAACAAGGAGAACCTGCCGGCTCTGGAGAAAGGCCTCATCAACCTCGAGCGCCACGTCGACAACGTGCAGAACGTGTACGGCATCCCCTGCGTGGTTTCGATCAACCGCTTTACGTTCGACACGCCCGCCGAGATCGAGCTGCTGCAGTCGCGCATGAAGAAGCTCGGCGTGCCGGTGGTGCTGGCCAGCCACTGGGCCGACGGCGGCAAAGGCGCCGCGGACCTCGCCAGGGTGGTGGTCGGCCTGTGCGAGACGAAGAGCAGCGCCAAGCTGGTGTACAGCGACAACGATTCGCTGTGGGAAAAGATCACCGCCATCGCGAAGCTCGTCTACCGCGCATCGGAAGTCACCGCCGATACGAAGGTGCGGGCGCAGATCAAGAAGCTGCAGGAGGAAGGCTACGGACACTATCCCGTGTGCGTGGCGAAGACCCAGTATTCCTTCTCGACCGATGCGCAGAAGCGCGGCGCGCCGGAGGGCCACGTCATCAACGTGCGCGAGGTGCGCCTGGCGGCAGGCGCCGAGTTCATTGTCATGATCTGCGGCGACATCATGACCATGCCCGGCCTGCCGAAGGTGCCATCGGCCAACAAGATCGACCTGGTCGACGGCAAGGTCGTGGGCCTGTTCTAGAATCGCGCGATGCTCGAGGAACTGGCATCGCAGGCCTTCTGGGTCGGCCTGCTCAAGATCATCGGCGTCAACGTCATCCTCTCGGGTGACAACGCGGTGGTGATCGCCCTCGCGGCGCGCTCGCTGCCGCAGCGCCAGCAGAAGCAGGCGGTGTTCTGGGGCGCGGGCGCGGCGATCGTCCTGCGCATCATCCTCACGCTGTTCGCTGTCGCGCTGCTCACGCTGCCCTGGCTGAAGCTGATCGGCTCGCTGCTGCTCTTCTGGATCGGCATAAAGCTTCTCATTCCCGAAGACGACGACGCCGATATCCAGGCGAGCGAGCATCTCATCTCGGCGATCAAGACCATCCTCATTGCCGACCTGGTGATGAGCCTGGACAACGTGATCGCGGTGGCGGCCGCCGCGGGCGGCAGCCTGATTCTGCTGATCCTCGGTCTCGCCATTTCGATCCCGCTCGTCATCTTCGGCGCGACGCTGCTCATCAAGCTGATGGAGCGCTTCCCGGTCATCATCACCATCGGCGCCGGCCTGATCGGCTGGGTGGCCGGCGAGATGCTGGTGGCCGACGCCGCCCTGCAGCCGTGGTTCGGCAGCTGGGGAATCGACTATCGCGATGCGCGGCCGTATGTCGGCCGCTGGAGCCTCGAGCTCATCGCCGGCGCGCTGGGCGTCCTCATCGTCGTCGCCGTCGGCAAGTGGCTCGGCAGCCGCCAGGGCGAGTCGCAGGCGCGAGCGCCGGTCGACGTGCCCAAATGAAGCCAAATCGAATGGGATTGACAGCTGTCAACACGAACGCCCGGCAGCCGAACACAATGCCGGACAAATCGCGCGTACGAGCCACGAAGACGGGCGCGGCTGCGCTCTAGCATTTTCAACCGAGGCAGGAGGATGAGATGAGACATTCGCTTTCGTACGCATGCATCGCGTTTGCGGCGTTGAGCCCCGCCACTTCGCCGAGCGCTCTAGCCTGGGAGCCGACCAAGAGCGTCGAATTCATCATCCCCGCCGGCACCGGCGGCGGCGCGGACCAGATGGCGCGAGCCATCCAGGGCATCGTCGCCAAGCATGGGCTGATGAAGCAGTCGCTGCTGCCGATCAACAAGGCGGGCGGCGCGGGTGCCGAAGGCTTCCTCGACGTGAAGGGTGCGCAGGGCGATCCGCACAAGATCATCATCACGCTCTCCAACCTGTTCACCACCCCGCTCGCGACCGGCGTGCCGTTCAACTGGCGCGACCTGACACCGGTCCAGATGCTGGCGCTGGACAACTTCGTGCTGTGGGTGAACGCCAAGACCCCCTACAAGACGCCGAAGGACTACATCGAGGCGGCGAAGAAGGCCGGTCCCGGCAAGATGAAGATGGGCGGCACCGGCGCGAAGCAGGAGGACCAGATCATCACCGCCGCCATCGAGCAGCGCACCGGCGCGAAGTTTACGTACATCCCGTTCAAGGGCGGCGGCGCGGTGGCGACGCAGCTCGTCGGCGGCCACGTCGACTCGACGGTCAACAACCCGATCGAGGCGGTGGCGCAATGGCGCGCCGGCAACCTGCGGCCGCTGTGCGTGTTCGACGTGAAGCGCCTGCCCTACAAGGCGAAGGTGACCAGCAACATGTCCTGGGGCGACATCCCGGTGTGCAAGGAAGCCGGCCTCGACGTCGACTACCTGATGCTGCGCGGCATCTTCATGGCGCCGGGCGTGTCGCAGGACCAGGTGCAGTACTACCTCGATGTCCTCAAGAAGGTCATGGCCACGCCTGAGTGGCAGAAGCTGATGGAGGAAGGCGCGTTCAACCGCACGGCGCTAAGCGGCAAGGAGTACGCCGACTGGGTGGCGAAGGAAGAAGCGCGCCACGTGGCGCTGATGAAGGCGGCCGGCTTCCTGGCGGGCAAGTAAGCCGTGCAGACCGGGAGGGGAGGGGAATGAGCGACGGGCAGGACGCAGGCCGCGCGGCGTTCCGGCGCAAGAGCGCCGAGATCGGCATCGCGGCCGTTTTCTTTCTCTTCGGCGCGCTGGTGATGTTCGACAGCCATCGCCTGGGCTCGAGCTGGGGCGACGACGGCCCGCGCCCGGGCTACTTCCCCTTCTACGTCGGCCTGATCATCTGCCTTTCCTCGCTGGTCAACATCGTGCGCGGGCTGGCGATCCCGGCGGACAAGAATTCCCCCTTCGTCCTCACCAGCCAGCTAAAGCTGGTGCTGGAAGTGCTGATCCCCACGGCGCTCTACGCGGCGGCGGTCAGCTGGATCGGCATCTACGTCGCTTCGATCGTCTTCATCGGCTACTTCATGCGCTGGCTGGGCCAATACCCCTGGTGGAAAGTGGTGCTCGTCGCCTTCGGCACGGCGCTCGTGCTGTACCTGATCTTCGAAGTGTGGTTCCTCGTGCCGCTGCCCAAGGGCCCGGTCGAGTCGCTGCTCGGACTGGACTGAGCGCATGCAAGAGATCCAGTCGCTGATGCACGGCTTCGGCGTGGCGCTCACGCCGATGAACCTGGTGCTGATGTTCACGGGCGTGATTCTCGGCGTGATCATCGGCGTGCTTCCCGGCCTGGGCGGGGCGAACGGCGTGGCGATCCTGCTGCCGCTCACCTTCAGCATGGCGCAGACGCCCGGCGGCGCCACCTCGGCCATCATCCTGCTGTCGTGCATCTATTGGGGCGCGCTGTTCGGCGGGGCGATCACGAGCATCCTGTTCAACATCCCGGGCGAGCCCTGGTCGGTGGCGACTACGTTCGACGGTTTTCCGCTGGCGCAGCAGGGGCGCGCCGGCAACGCCCTCACCGCCGCGTTCACGTCTTCCTTCGTGGGCGCGCTGGTCGCCGTGATCGTCATCACCTTTCTCTCGCCCGTGGTGGCGAATTTCGCGCTGGAATTCGGTCCGCCGGAGTTCTTCGCGGTCTATCTGCTGACCTTCTGCGCCTTCATCGGCACGAGCAAGGAGCCGCCGTTCAAGACGCTCGCCGCCATGATGCTCGGCTTCGCCTTGGCGGCGGTCGGCACCGATCCGGTCACCGGCACGCTGCGCCTCACGTTCGGCTCGACCCGCCTGCTGACCGGCTTCGACTTCCTGGTGGCGGTGATCGGCCTGTTCGGCATCGGCGAGATTCTGCTCACGCTCGAGGAGGGCCTCGCCTTCAAGGGCGCGAGCGCGAAGCTCAACATGTACGTGGTGCTGCAGACCTGGAAAGAGCTGCCGCGCTACTGGGCGACCTCGCTGCGCTCCTCCGCGGTGGGCTGCTTCATGGGGATCGTGCCGGGCGGCGCGACGCCGGCGTCGTTCATGAGCTATGGCGTGGCGCGCCGCTTCTCTGCCGACGGCGAGCAGTTCGGCAGCGGCAAGGTGGAGGGGGTGGTCGCTCCCGAGACGGCGGCGCACGCCGCCGGCACTTCGGCGCTGCTGCCGATGATCACGCTCGGCGTTCCCGGCTCGCCCACGGCCGCGGTGCTGCTCGGCGGGCTGATGATCTGGGGGCTGCAGCCGGGCCCGCTGCTGTTCGTCGAGCAGAAGGATTTCGTCTGGGGCCTGATCGCCAGCATGTACCTGGGCAACATCGCCGGGCTGATCGTCGTGCTCACCTGCGTGCCGCTCTTCGCGGCGATCCTGCGCGTGCCGTTCTCGGTCATCGCCCCGATCATCATGGTGGTCTGCGCGATCGGCGCCTACACGGTGCACAACGCCATCTTCGACGTCTGGATGATGGTCGTGTTCGGCGTGCTCGGCTATTTCTTCAAGAAGCTGCACTATCCGCTTGCGCCGCTGGTGCTCGCCATCGTGCTGGGCGACGGCACCGAGGCCGCGTTCCGCCAGGCGATGCTGGTCTCGCAGGGCGACATGAGCATCTTCTTCTCCAATGCGCTCGTCGGCGGCATGACGGGACTCGCGCTGCTGCTGCTCTTCTGGCCGCTGATTTCCTGGCTCTACGCGAAACGGCCGCGGAAATCCACGCCGGCCTAGCGCCGACCGGGATTTTCAGGGCGCCATGGCCGGCGCGCGCTTGCGCACCGGACGTCCGACGAGTCGCTCGATGCGCATCGCGCCCTCTTCGAGCAGGAATTGCTTGAACGCCAGCGCGACGGCCGGCAGGCGCTTGTTCCTGTGGTGGACGATGTGCCAGCGGCGCATCACCGGAAACCCTTCCACGTCGAGCACCGCGAGCTGTCCGAGCTCGAGCTCGCGGCCGATGGTGTGGGCGGAAAGAAAGCTGATCCCCATGCCCGCGATCACCGCCTGCTTGATCGTTTCGGTGCTCTTGATCTCCATCGTGACGTTGAACTTCACGCGCGACTCGGCGAGCAGCTCCTCCATGGCGAGGCGCGTATCGGAGCCTTGCTCGCGCACGATGAACGATTGACCCGCCAGCGCGGCGAGGGCGATGCGCCGCTTGCCGACCAGCGGGTGTGCGGGCGCTGCGATGATCACATGCGGCTGCGGCGCAAACGGCTCCGCCACCATGTCGGCGTTCTCGGGCGGGCGCAGCAGGACCGTGAGGTCGGTCGTGTTCTCGGCCAGCTGGCGCACGATTTCCTCGCGGTTATTGACGCTCAGCCGCACCGAGACGCCTTCGTGCCGCCGGCAGAACTCGGCCAGCAGCCCGGGAAAGAAATAATCGCCGGCGCTGATCACGGCGATGTTCAGGCGGCCGCCGCGCATGCCTTTCAGGGCGGCCAGCGCGTCGGCGGCTTCCTTCGTCTGCTGCAGGATGGCGCGGCTGTAGCGCAGCATCTCCTCGCCCGCGCGCGTCAGGTAGATCTTGCGCCCGAGCTGCTCGAACAGCGGCAGGCCGGCGTGCGCTTCGAGGTGCCTGACATGAATCGAGACCGCCGGCTGGCTCATGCGCAGCTCCTCGGCCGCGCGCGAATAACTCAAGTGGCGCGCCACGGTTTCGAACACCTTGACCTGGCGGAACGTCGCGCTCTTCATCGGCTGTGCGACCTATAAGCGAAGAGTTCTGGGACTCATAATTGTCCATAACTTAATTGTGGTCTTCGCTGACTCAGATCAAACCGGCTGCAGGTGCGCCTCCTTATAAGGGGGTGAAAGGAGGGCCGTATGGCAGCCAAAGTGCATCAGATCACGGTGTGGGCCCGAGGCGTGGTGCAGGACAAGGAAGGCCGCGACATCGCCAATGGCCTGGCGAACGCGGCCGGCAAGGAAGGCAAGTTCACCCAGTCTTTCGACAACTACGTCGACCTTCCCGACCGTGTCAACGTCCCGCTGCGCAAGTACGCGCGCATCAGCGACGAAGAGATCGAAGAGCGCTACGAATACGAGAATCTGCACCCCGAGGTGGTGATCGTCGCCGACGCCACGATCGTCAAGGGCATCGATGTGCTGCGCGGCATGGAGAAAGGCGGCACCCTCGTCGTCGCCACCGACCGCAAGCCCGAAGACATCCTCAAGTTCATCCCCAACCGGGAGCTGCTCGGCAAGATCGTCTGCGTCGACGCCAAGGCGATCTGCGGCGAGCGCAAGGTCGATTTCTCCGGCAGCGAGGGCGGGGTCGATTCCCTCGGCATCGGGCAGGGCATCTCGGCGCCGATCCTCGGCGCGCTCGCCCGCGGCACGAACCTCGTGAAGCTGGACCACCTCGACACGGTGGTGAAGAACAAGGACGCCCTGCGCAAGGGGCACGAGCAAGCCGTCGTCCAAACGCTGCACTGAAGCCGGAGGCCACGCGAATGTTCAAGATTCCCAAAGGCAAAGAGGTCCCGCTCGGCTGCGTCACCGCGGCGCCCGTCGGCGAGCAGCCCATGATGATCACCGGCAACTGGCGCGAGTTCCGTCCGGTGCTGGAGGCGGAGAAGTGCGATCTGTGCATGAATTGCATCGTGTTCTGCCCGGACGCCTCGTTCCAGCTCGACGAAGCCGAGGAGAAGGTGGTGCTGAACGAGAAGTACTGCAAGGGCTGCAACATCTGCATCAACGAGTGCGCCCCGGGCGCCTTGACCGCGGCCTACGAGCTCGATTTCGACGACGGCGTCGTGCGGCTCGACAAGCCGTTCTGAGGAGAGAGACAGCGATGGCAAAGGAAATGATGCTGAGCGGCTGCGCCTCCTCGGCGCAGGCCGCGAAGATGGCGCAGGTCGAGGTGATCTGCTCCTACCCGATCCGTCCCTACACGGCGATCATGATGGAGCTCGCCAAGATGGTGGCGAACGGCGAGCTCGACGCCGAGTTCGTGCACGGTGAAGGCGAGCATGCCCAGCTCGCGGTGGTGCTCGGCGCTTCCGCCGCCGGCGCGCGCGCGCTCACCGGCAGCTCGGGCGTCGGCGTGACCTACGCGTTCGAGAACTACTCGCCGATCGCCGGCGGCCGCATTCCGCTGCAGATGATGATCGCCGACCGCGCGCTCGACCCGCCCGGAGATTTCGGCTCCGAGCACACCGACGCGATGTCGTGCCGCGATCAGGGCTGGATGATGGGCTGGGCGGAGAGCCCGCAGGAGGCCTTCGACAACCACCTGATCAACTACCGGATCGGCGAGGACAAGCGGGTCATGCTGCCGCAGTTCGTCTGCCAGGACGGCTACTTCGTCTCGCACATCCCCGGCAAGGTGCTGATCCCCGACCAGGCGCAGGTGGACGAGTTCCTGCCCCCCTACGACCCGGGGCTCCACGTCCTCGACCCCAAGCGGCCGGTCTCGCACGGCCCGCAGATCCGCCCCGACCAGGGGGCGATCATGGACCTGCAGCGCGCCGAGGCGTTCCTCGAGCTGCCCAAGGTCATCGAGGAGGCCAT
>DATDCR010000589.1:0-7820 GCA_036524215.1 Burkholderiales bacterium | reverse complement strand
GAAAGCTGCCGAGAAGCCGGCCGCCGAGAAGAAAGAGAAGAAGTAAGCGGTGTCCATCCGGCTCGTTGTCGGGCTCGGCAACCCGGGCAAGGAATACGAGCGAACCCGGCATAACGCCGGGTTCTGGCTCGTCGAGCGCTTCGCCACCTCGAATGGCGTGGCGCTGCGCAAGGACCAGAAGTTCAAGGCGCTGGTCGGCCGGCATGATGCGAGCGGCACCTGGCTCCTACTGCCGCAGACGTTCATGAACCTGAGCGGGCAACCGGTGCACATGCTGGCCGGCTTCTTCAAGATCAAGCCCGAGGAGATCCTCGTCGTGCACGACGAGCTCGACTTCGCCCCGGGCGTGGCGCGCCTGAAGCAGGGCGGCGGCATCGCCGGCCATAACGGCCTGAAGGACATCTCGCAGCGTATGGCGTCGCACGACTACTGGCGCCTGCGGCTTGGCGTCGGCAAGCCTCAGCCGGGCCGGGAAGGCGCCGACTACGTGCTCGAGAAACCGCCCGCGGAGGAAAAGGCGGCCATCGACGCGGCGATCGAAAAATCGCTCGCCGTGCTGCCGCAGATGCTGGCGGGCGACATGCAGGGCGCGATGAACAAGCTGCACACGGAAGAAAAGCCGCCGGCCAAGAAAGAGCCGCCGGCGAAGGAGCCGCCGGCGAAAGAACCGCTGGCGAAAGAACCGCCGGCGAAAGAACCCCCACCCGCGAAGAAAGGCCTGCTCGACGGCCTCCTGGGCCGGAAGAAATGAGCCTCAAGTGCGGCATCGTCGGCCTGCCGAACGTCGGCAAGTCGACGCTATTCAATGCGCTCACGAAAGCCGGCATCGCGGCGGAGAACTATCCGTTCTGCACCATCGAGCCGAACGTGGGCATCGTCGAGGTGCCGGACCGCCGCCTGGGCGTCCTCGCCGATATCGCGCAGCCGCAGAAGCTCATCCCCGCGGTGGTCGAGTTCGTCGACATCGCCGGCCTGGTGGCGGGCGCCTCCAAGGGCGAGGGACTCGGCAACAAGTTCCTCGCCAACATCCGCGAAACGGATGCCATCGCCCACGTCGTGCGCTGCTTCGAGGACCCGAACGTGGTCCACGTGGCGGGCAAGGTGGATCCGGTGTCCGACATCGAGACCATCAACACCGAGCTCGCCCTGGCCGATCTCGACGCGGTGCAGAAGCAGCTGTCGAAGCACCAGAAGCTCGCGCAGACGGGCGGCGACAAGGAAGCGCAGCGGCTCGTTTCCGCGCTGAAGAAAGTCGAGGCCGTGCTCGACGCCGGGCGGCCCGCCCGCACGACGGATCTTTCCAAGGAGGAGCAGGCGGTGGTCAAGCCCCTGTTCCTCCTGACGATGAAGCCGACCATGTACGTCGCCAACATCGCCGAGAAGGGGTCCGAGACGCTTCTCAAGCGCGTGCAGGACTATGCGGCGAGGGAAGGCGCGCCGGTGGTGCCCATTTCGGCCGCCATCGAATCGCAGATCGCCGACCTGCCCGAGGAGGACAAGCAGCTCTTCCTGCACGATCTCGGCATGGAGGAGCCCGGCCTCAACCGTGTCATCCGCGCAGCGTATAAGCTGCTGGGCTTGCATACTTACTTCACCGCGGGGCCGAAGGAAGTGCGCGCATGGACCATCCCGGCCGGCGCGACCGCGCCGCAGGCGGCGGGCGTGATCCACACCGACTTCGAGCGCGGCTTCATTCGCGCCGAGGTCGCCGCCTACGATGACTTCGTGGCCAACAAGGGCGAGCAGGGCGCCAAGGAAGCCGGCAAGCTGAGGCTCGAGGGCAAGGACTACGTCGTGCGCGACGGCGACGTCATCCACTTCCGCTTCAACGTCTGAACGGGCAATGGAAATCCAGTTCGGCACGGCTACGCAAAAGGATCTGCCGCAGCTGGTCGAGCTGCTCGGGCTGCTGTTCGAGCACGAGGCGGAATTTCAGCCCGACCCGCAGAAGCAACAGCGCGGCCTAGAGGCGATCCTCGCCGACCCGAAGCTCGGCAAGCTCTACGTGGCGCGCGAAGGGAAGATGGTCGTCGCCATGGCGAGCCTGCTTTTCACCATCAGCACCGCCGAAGGCGGCAAGGCCGCCCTGTTCGAGGACCTGGTCGTGCGGCCGGACGAACGCGCCCGGGGGATCGGCGAATCCTTGCTGAGGTATGTGGTGGCTCAGGCGCGCGCGGAAGGCGTCGTGCGCATCACCTTGCTGACCGACATGCAGAACGAGCGCGCCCAGGCGCTCTACCGGCGCGTCGGCTTCGTCGGCTCGCCGATGAAGCCGATGCGCCTGAAGATCAAGCAGGGCTAGGCTTCTCGGCGAATATCTTTCCGAGGGTCGCCGGAAACGGGACCACCTCGGCGCCGGCAAGCAGGCCGTGGCGCCTCATCTCGGCATGCAGCCGCGGCAGGTTGTACATCGGCACCGAAGCATAGAGGTGGTGCTCGATGTGGTAATTCACGTGGTGCGGAAACACCAGCCAGCGCAGCCAGGCCGGACCGAGGTTGGTCCGCGCCGCCGTCAACGGCGACGAGTAGTCCGTCGTGGCGCCGTGCTCGGCGATGGCGCGCAGGCGCAGGATCGCCTGCACCACCGTGACGAGCGGCAGCACCCACAGCACGAGGTACTGCACCAGGTATCCGCTCGCCGCGAAGGCGATCAGCAGCAAGGCGTGAAAACCGATCACCAGATTCCGATCGCTGCGCGCCTCGGCCCGCAGCTTCGCCGATGTGTCGTCCAGCGGACGCAAGGCCTGATGGGTCTGCGTGTTGAGCGCCGGGGCGCCGCCCAGGAAGTAGGCATAGGTCTTCCATGCCGTCAGCCCGCTCAAGTCCTTCAGGAGCTTCTTCAGCAGATAGACCCGGCCGCGCGGATAGCCGCCGTGCAGCGCGGTGTCCGGGTCGAGCTCGCCGTACAGGTTGTTGTGATGCAGGCGGTGGATCACGCGGTAGGTGCACATCGACAAGCCGGGCAACAGGGCGCAAAGGCGCCCGACGGCGTCGTTCAGACTGCGGTCCCGGTAGAGGAGGTAATGCGCCGCGTCGTGCGCGAGGATGAAAAGCGCATGCTGCCGCGTGCCGGTCAGCACAACCGAGAGCAAGACGATCAGCGGGTTGGGCCAGTACGCGAGCGCGATGCCGATGCTGGCGCCAAGGACCGCGAAATCTTCCAGCACCGCAGCGCTCGCGCGCCATGCCGAGCGCTGCGTCAACTCCTGCACGAGCTCCTTTGGCAGCGCCCGCCGGAAGTCGTCCTTGAACTCCTCGCCCCTCACATTACTTGTCGAGGCCGCCGACGAGGATGTATTTCACTTCGAGATATTCCTCGAGGCCGTACTTGGCGCCTTCGCGGCCGAGGCCGGACTGCTTGACGCCGCCGAAAGGCGCGATCTCGGTCGAGATGATGCCGACGTTCGCGCCGACGATGCCGGTTTCAATCTGCTCGGCGACGCGGAAGATGCGACCGACGTCGCGGCTGTAGAAATAGCCGCACAGCCCGAACTCCGTGTTGTTGGCGAGCTTGATCACCTCTTCTTCGGTCTTGAAGCGGATCAGCGGCGCCACCGGGCCGAAGGTCTCCTCGTAGGACACGATCATCTCCGGCGTCACGTTGGTGAGAACAGTCGGCTGGAAGAAAAGGCCGCCACGCTCATGCCGTTTTCCTCCCAATAAAGTCTTGGCTCCTTTGCCGACGGCATCCGCGACATGCTTCTCCACTTTCTTCATGCCCTGCTCGTCGATGAGCGGGCCGATCACCACGCCGGATTCGGTGCCGGCGCCGACCTTGAAGCCTTTCACTTTCTCGGCCAGCTTGGCGGCGAAAGCGTCGTACACGCCCTCCTGCACATAGATGCGGTTGGCGCAGACGCAGGTCTGGCCCGCGTTGCGGTACTTCGAGGCGAGCGCGCCTTCGACCGCGGCATCGAGGTCGGCGTCGTCGAACACGATGAACGGCGCGTTGCCGCCGAGCTCGAGCGAGAGCTTCTTGATCGTGTCGGCCGACTGGCGCATCAGGATGCGCCCGACCTCCGTCGAGCCGGTGAAGGACAGCTTGCGCACTTTCGGGTTCGCGCACAGCTCCTTGCCGATCGTCTCGGCATCGCCGGTCACGATGTTCAGCACGCCTTTCGGAATGCCGGCGCGCTCCGCCAGCTCGGCCATCGCGAGCGCGGAGAAAGGCGTCTGCTCGGCCGGCTTCATGACGACCGTACAGCCTGCCGCGAGCGCGGGACCCGCCTTGCGCGTGATCATCGCGTTCGGGAAGTTCCATGGCGTGATCATCGCGGACACGCCGATCGGCTGCTTGATCACCAGGATGCGCTTGTCCGCCTGATGCGTGGGGATGACGTCGCCATACGCGCGCTTGCCTTCTTCGGCGAACCACTCGATGAACGAGGCGCCGTAGGCGATTTCGCCGCGCGCTTCGGCCAAAGGCTTGCCCTGCTCGGCGGTGAGAATCTGCGCCAGGTCCTCCTGCGCCGCCATCATCAGGTCGAACCATTTGCGCAGGACGGTGGCCCGCTCCTTCGCCGTCTTGGCCCGCCATGCCGGCCACGCGCGCTCGGCGGCGTCGATCGCCCGCTTCGTTTCCGGGGTGCCCATGTCGGGCACCGAGCCGAGCACCTGGCCGTTCGCCGGGTTGTGCACCGGAAAGTTCTTGCGGCTGTCCGCGTCCACCCATTGCCCGTCGATGTAGCACTGCTCGCGGAAGAGCTTCGAGTCCTTGAGGGAAAGGGGCGCGACACCGGCCTGGACAGGGGCGTTCATGGGACCTCCAAAAGAAAAAATTTTACTCTTCGCGCTCGCTACAATGCTTGCGCGGCACCTGGTGGAGGAGCCCCCAAAGCTCGGAGGAGACATCATGAGAACCCTGGTTGCAGCAGTGCTGTTCCTGGCGGCGTTCGCCGCGCAGGCCCAATACCCGCAACGCCCCGTCCAGCTCATCGTGCCCTGGGGTGCCGGCGGCGGCACCGACGCCACGGCGCGCATCATCGGCGCTCTGCTCGAAAAGGAGCTCAAGCAGCCGTTCAACGTGGTGAACCGAACTGGCGGGTCGGGCGTGGTTGGCCACGACGCCATCGCCAGGGCCGCGCCCGACGGCTACACGATCGGCCTCATCACGGTCGAGATCACGATGATGCATCACGTAGGGCTCACCAACCTCAAGCACACGGATTACACGCCGATCGGGCTGGTGAACGCGGATCCCGCCGGCATCAACGTGCGCGTGGATGCGCCGTACAAGTCGGTCAAGGATCTGCTCGCCGCCATCAAGGCGAATCCGGGCAAGCTCAAGGCTTCCGGCACCGGCCAGGGCGGCATCTGGCATCTCGCCATCGCGGGCTTGCTGAAGGACCAGGGCATCGACCCGGCCGCCTTGCCGTGGGTGCCTTCCAACGGGGCAGCACCTGGCTTGCAGGACATGGTCGCGGGCGGCGTCGACGTGGTGCCGTGCTCGATCCCGGAAGCGCGCTCGATGATCGACGCAGGCAAGGCGCGCGCGCTGGCCATCATGGATGCCAGCCCGCCTCAGCTCTATCCCAACATGCCGACGCTCAAGCAGGAGCTCGGCACAAACTGGGCGATCGCGGCGTGGCGCGTGATCGCGGCGCCGAAGGGCATCCCCGCCGAAGTGCAGCGCACGCTGACCACGGCGCTCAAGCGCGTTTACGACTCCAAGGACTACAAGGACTTCATGGCGAGCCGCGGCTTCGGCATCGTATGGGCGGATCCCGCTGGCACGGCGAAGTTCATGGCTGATTCCGACGCCAATCTCGGCGCCGCCCTGAAAGCCGTGGGGCTCGCCAAATAAAAATCCACGATGCGCTGATCGGCAGCGCACTCGTTGTGCTCGCCGGGATCATCCTCTGGCACATCCAGGGATTCCCGGCGATGCCGGGACAGAAGTTCGGGCCGGCATGGTTCCCCGGCCTGATCGCCGGCGGTCTGGGCGTCTGCGGCATGCTCCTGGTCGCCTACGGCCTGCGCAAACGGGAGCGCTGGCTCGAGCTGCCGGACTGGCTCACACACAAGCGGGCGCGTAACGGCATTGCCGCGCTACTCGGCGGCCTCGTCTTCTACGTGTTCGCCGCCGGCGCGCTCGGCTTCCATTTCACCGGCGTCCTGCTGCTCACGCTCTGGATGCGCGTGCTCGGCGCTTCCTGGCGAACGGGCATCATCGTCGGGATCGTCGGCGCGCTCGTCATCCATCTCGCGTTCTACAAGCTGCTGCGCGTTCCACTGCCCTGGGGCGTGCTCGGACGCTGGGCTTTTTGATGAGCGCCGTCCTCGCCCAAGCCTTCGCGCTCGTGTTCGATCCCTACGTGCTGTGGGTGATCCTCGCGTCGGCGATCTTCGGTCTGTTCGTTGGCGCGATCCCCGGGCTTACGGCGACCATGGCCACCGCGCTTCTGGTGCCGGTCACTTTCTTCATGCCGCCCGTGCCGGCGATCGCATCGATCGTGACGGCGACCGCGATGGCGATTTTCGCCGGCGACATCCCGAGCTGCCTCTTGCGCATGCCCGGCACCCCGGCCTCCGCCGCCTACACGGACGAGGCTTACGCACTGACCAAGAAGGGACAGGGCGAGCTCGCGCTGGGTTGTGGCCTTTGGTTCTCCGTGCTCGGCGGCCTTTTCGGCACCGCGGTGCTGATTGCGGCCGCGCCGAGCCTCGCGGAGGTCGCGCTCAAGTTCTCTTCCTTCGAGTATTTCTGGCTCGTCGTCCTCGGCCTGTGCAGCGCGGTGTTCCTCGCCATCGGCAATCCGCTCAAGGGCGTCGTCTCGCTGCTGCTCGGCCTGCTCGTCTCTGCCGTGGGCCTCGACAACCCTGCAGGCTATCCACGTTTCACCTTCGACAATGCCGAGCTCGCCGGCGGCTTCACGCTGATCCCGATGATGATCGGCATGTTTGCCGTTTCCGAGATCCTGCGCAGCGTTACGCGCATCGACGAGCCCTGGGAGATGGCGCAGGCGAAGATCGGCAACGTGCTGCATGGCATGTGGGGCCTGACCAGGCGCTATCCCTGGCAGCTCGTGCGCGGCAGCGCGGTGGGCACGGCAATCGGCGCGCTCCCCGGTGCCGGCGCCGACATCGCCGCCTGGATGTCTTACGCCATCTCCAAGAAATTCTCGAAAGAGCCGCAGAAATTCGGCACCGGGCACGTCGAAGGCATCATCGAAGCGGGCGCCTCGAACAACAGCGCCCTCGCCGGCGCATGGATCCCGGCGCTCGTGTTCGGCATCCCCGGCGACTCCATCACCGCGATCGTGATCGGCGTGCTCTACATCAAGGGCCTCAACCCCGGGCCGACGATCTTCATGAACAACGCGGCGTCGATCTACGCCGTGTTTCTCGTCTTCATCCTGGCCAACCTGATCATGCTGCCGCTCGGCATCGCCGCCATCCGTGCCGCGAAGCAGATGCTGCGCGCGCCGCGCGAGATCCTGCTGCCGGTGATCCTTCTTTTCTGCATCGTCGGCTCATTCGCCATCAACAATTCGATCTTCGGCGTTGTCCTCATGCTCGCGTTCGGCGTGATCGGCTATGTGATGGAAGAGAACGGCTTCCCGGTGGCGCCAGCCATCCTCGGCATGGTGCTCGGCGCGATGCTGGAAGAGAACTTCATCAGCTCCATGATCAAGGCGGACGGCCGGCTGGCGGCCTTTTTCGAGCGCCCGATCGCCGCCGGGCTGGGCATCCTGACGATCGTGGTGCTCGCCGCGCCGCTTGCCCGTCGTGCGCTGGCGCGTCGTCAGAACGTCCCCGGGTAGGCGCCGCCGTCGATGAGGAAGTTCTGTCCGGTGACGTAGCTCGCCTGCGCGCTGCAC
>DATDCR010000588.1:0-10580 GCA_036524215.1 Burkholderiales bacterium | reverse complement strand
CCACACAGAGAGGAGGCTGTGCGTGAACGTCCAGCTGCACGGCAGGCATCCGCTCGTCGACCAGATCGTCGAGGGCATCAAGCAGCAGATCGACGAGCGCCATCTGCGCCCGGGTGGCCGCGTGCCTTCGATTCGCGGCTTCGCCGAAACGCACAAGGTCAGCCGTTTCACGGTGGTCGAGGCGTACGACCGGCTGGTGGCGCTCGGCTACCTGGAGTCGCGGCGCGGCTCGGGGTTCTACGCCACGTCGCGCAGGAACGGCGAAGCTGCGCTCAAGGACGAGGAGCGGCCGCGTACGGCGGACCTGGTGTGGCTGATCCGGCGGCTCCTTACGCAGCGCGACGGCGTCGCGCTCGCCGGCGCGCCGTGGATCCCGAGCGACTGGCTCGACGAGGCGGGCATGCGTCGCGCGCTGCGCGCGCTTTCGCGCGAGAAGCAGATCCTCGACTTCGGCGATCCGCGCGGCCATGCGCCGCTACGCTCGCAGCTCGAGCTGATGCTCGCCGAGCTCGACATCCCCGTCTCGTCCTCGCAGATCCTGCTCACCGAGGGCACCAGCCAGGCGCTCGACCTCATCATGCGGCGGCTGCTGCGGCCCGGCGACACGGCGCTCGTCGACGATCCCGGCTACTACAACCTGTTCGGCAACCTGCGCCAGCACGGCGTGCGGCTCGCCGGGGTTCCACGCGGGCCCGATGGACCGGACACGGCGACGCTCGAGCGCCTCGCGCGCCAGCACCAGCCCAAGGTGTATTTCACGCAGTCGGTGATGCAAAACCCGACGGGCACCGCCATGAGTCCGCATGTGGCTTTCCGCGTGCTGCAGATCGCCGAGCGTTGCGGCTTCATGGTCGTCGAGGACGACGTGTGTTGCGACCTGGATGGGCCGGGTCCGCGGCTCGCGACGCTCGACCGGTTGAACCGCGTGATCTACGTTCGCAGCTTCTCGAAGACGCTCGCCGGGAGCCTGCGCGTCGGTTTCATCGCCTGTCGCGGCGATCTCGCCGCGGAGCTGCTCGACCTGAAGATGCTCACCTCGATCACGTCATCCCAGCTCGCCGAGCGCCTGGTGCACGCGGCGCTCGTCGACGGCCATTACCGCAAGTCGCTCACGCGCCTGCGCGAGCGGATCCGCCTGGCGCGCGAGCGGGCCGTGCTCGCGCTCGAACGCGCGGGGATGGAGCTCTTCGTCGAGCCGAAGGCCGGCATGTTCCTGTGGGCGCGCTTCGGCCACATCGACGATTCGCTGCCGCTCGCGGAAGAAGCGCTCGCCGAGGGCGTCATGCTCGCGCCGGGAACCGTATTCCGCCCGGGCCTCGAGCCCTCGCCGTGGATGCGCTTCAACGTCGCGATGTGCGAAGACCCGCGCCTGCGCGCCCTGCTCGAGCGGATCGCTAGTAGGGCCTGACGCCGAAGAGCCAGGGGTGGACGGCGAAGAACACGGCGAACGCAATCAGCCCGCCGATCGGGCGCGCCCAGCCGATCTCGCGCCACACCAGGCGATTGCGTCCCTGCGCGATGGCCGCGAACGGGAGGTGCGAGGTTACGGCGGCGAAGCGCTGCCAGTCGGCGCCGAGGTCGCGGGCCTTGCGGCGATCCATGGAGAGCGTGCCGAAGAGGGCGACCAGGAAGAAGCCGCCGAAGAAGACCAGCGATGCGAGATCGCCGCGCGCGAGCACGTGCACGAGCGCCCAGAGCATGAGGGCATACATGATCGGGTGGCGCGTGATGCGGATCATGCCCCTCGCGGGTTCATCGCTCTTCAGCAGCTTTTCCGCGCCGACCGCCGTCGGGTTGCGGTAGTAGCCGCAGGCGATGAGCACGAAGGCGAAGGGCATGACGAATACCGGCAGCAGCCGCAGCCCGTTCCACAGCGGCTCGGCCGGCGCGCGGCCGAACGCCCAGATCATCGCGCCCAGCGTGGCGAAGGCGATCAGCGAATAAAGCCCGCGATACGGCCATTCGCCCAAGCCGGCGATCAGCCTGGCGCGCAACGGCGTTCCCGACAGGAGATGCGTCAGGAAGAAAGCGGCGGTTGCCAGGAGGAGCGCCGTCATGCTCTCAGCATAAACCAGCCCGCGGTGACCGCAAGCGTGGCGAGCGTGACCGGCACGCCCGTGCGCGCATGGCGCCGCCAGTCGATGACGATGCCGCGCCGGCGCGCGGCGTCCACGACGATGATGTTGGCGATCGAGCCGACGATGAGCAGGTTGCCGGCGAGCGTGCTGACGAGCGCGAGCATCGGCCCGGAGAAGGGCTGGTTCGCCGCCGGAAGGAGCAGCATCACCGCCGGAACGTTGGAGACGATGTTCGAGAGCACGAGCGTGGTGCCGAAAAGCGGCGCCGGCTGCGAGAGCGGCAGGCCGGCGCGTGTCAGCTGCTCGAGCGCCTCGGCGCTAAGCCCGGTGCGCGCGAAGGCATGGTTCACGACGAAAAGCCCGATGAAGAGGATCAGGAGCTCCCAGTCGACGAGGCCGAGCATCTTCGTCGAGTGCAGGCGCCGGCTCATCATCAGGAAGCCGGCCCCGGTCAGCGCCGCCACCTCGCGCGGCCAGCCGGAAAAGAGAAACACGGCGACCAGCGTGCCGGCGACGATGAGACCTTTCGTTGTCTGCCAGCGATCCAGGCCGCCATATACCTCTCTGCGCTCGGGCGGCTGCGCGGGCGCTGCCGCGGGTCTTTCATCCAGCTGCCACGCGATGATGGCCCACGCGATCGCGAGGCCGAGCACGACGCACACCAGCGCCTCGAGCAGGTAGCCGCCGAAGGAGAGGCCGAGCACCTGCCCGATCAGCATGTTCTGCGGATTGCCGATCAGCGTGGCGGCCGAGCCGATGTTCGCGGCGCAGGCCAGCGCGATGAGGAACGGCACCGGGTCGAGGCGGCGTTGCACGCAGGCATCGGCGAGCACCGGCGCCACGGCGAGGCAGACGACGTCGTTGCTGAAGACGGCCGAGAGCGCGGCGACCACCGCCATCATGGCGCCGAGCAGCGCTCGCGGCGGCAGCGGCAGGCCGGCGATGCGCAGCGTCACCCAGGTATAGAAGCCGCCGAGGCGCATCTGCGCCGAGATCACCATGAAGGAGAAGAGCAGGAGCAGGGTCGGCAGGTGCACCGATTCCCACGCCTGCCCGGGCGTGAGTGCGCCGACGCCGACGATGGCGATCGCGCCGAGCAGCGCGACGCCGGTGCGGTCGAGCTGCAGGAACGGCAGCCCGCCGAGGATCATCCCCAGATACACGACCGCGAAGACCGCGGCGACCGCCCCCGTCATGGGGGCGGATTCTGCCTCTATTAGGCCGCGAGCGCCTTGGTGACGATCTCGGCGACGTCCTTCGACAGGCCGTCGGTGTCGCGGATGCGCTCCAGCGCCGCGCGCGCCTTCGCCTGGCGGGAAGCGTCGAACTTGCGCCAGCGGTCGAAGCCGCGCGCCATGCGCGCCGCGACCTGCGGATTGAGCTTGTTGAGCGCGATCACCTGGTCGGCGAGGAAGTCGTAGCCGCCGCCATCGGCCGCATGGAAGCGCACATGGTTCGCCGCGAAGACGCGGATCAGCGCGTAGACCTTGTTCGGCACCTTGAGGTCGAAGGCCGGATGTGTCAGCAGCCGCTTCACAGTCTCCAATGTCGTTGAAAGACGAGACCCGGCCTGGACCGCGAGCCATTTATCGACCACCAGCGGC
Organism: Burkholderiales bacterium; assembly: GCA_036524215.1. Lineage (GTDB taxonomy): Bacteria > Pseudomonadota > Gammaproteobacteria > Burkholderiales > SG8-39 > SCGC-AG-212-J23. The sequence goes on along the minus strand of DATDCR010000588.1, from coordinate 6,898 downwards.
TCTTCACGCCATTTCCGATAGAAATCCTCGAGCGCCTTTTCCCGCTCCGGGCAATCGAGCTGCGCGAGCCAGGTGAGGGCCGACATGGCGTCGGTCATGTTGTCCGCGTTGCGGTATTGCTGGTACGCGAGCGAGGACATGCCGAGCTCGGAGAGATAGGACAGGCACTGGTTGCGCAGCGCGCGCCGGCCGATCGAGGCCGGATCGGGAGAGTAGGGGCCTTTGCCCGCCAGCCCTTCATACGCGCTCAACAGTTCATTCTTGAGCGACGCTGCCAGCCGCCGGCGCAGGAGATTGCGCGCCTCGTGCAGGGCATCGGGATCCACCACCTCCATCTGCTCGGCGAGGAAGGTCTCGGCCGGCAGCGCCAGCACCTCGGAGGCGAAGATGCGGTCGGGCTCGTGCAGCATCTTGCCCATCGCCTCGACGAAGGCGCGCGAAGGCTCGCCCTTGCGCTCGAGGATGGTCGTCGCTGCGATGCGTTGCGCGGCTTCCCAGCGGTTGAACGCATCGTCGTCGTGCGCGAGGAGGTGAAGGAGATCGTCCTCGGTGTACGGATAGTTGAGGATCACCGGCGCCGAGAAGCGGCGCAGGAGCGAGGGCACCGGCTTTGATTTCAACCCGGGGAAGCTGAAGCGCTCCTCCGTCTTCCTGACGTGGAGGAGCTGCTCCTTGCCGGCGACCTTCACCGCGAGCGGAATGTGGAACGGCGGGTTCATCGACTGCTTCACGTGCAGGGTGAACCTTCCATCTTCATATTCACCGCGGGCATCCAGGACGGGCGTGCCCGGAACGTCGTACCAACGCTTGAACTGCGAGAGGTCCACGCCCGAGGCATCCTGCATCGCCTGCACGAAGTCGTCGCAGGTAACCGCCTGGCCGTCGTGGCGCTTGAAGTAGAGCCGCATGCCGGCCTGGAATTTCTCTTCGCCGAGCAGCGTGTGCTGCATGCGCACGACCTCCGCGCCTTTCTCGTACACCGTCATGGTGTAGAAGTTGCGGATCTCCATGTAGGACTGCGGCCGCACCGGGTGCTTCATTGGCCCGGCGTCCTCGGGAAACTGCGCCGCGCGCAGGGCGCGCACTTCCTGGATGCGCGTCATCGCCGGCGAGTAGGTGTCGGCGCCGTATTCCTGGTCGCGGAACACGGTGAGACCCTCTTTGAGCGAGAGCTGGAACCAGTCGCGGCAGGTGACGCGATCGCCGGTCCAGTTATGGAAGTACTCGTGCGCCACGACCCGGTCGATGTTGAAGTAATCGACGTCGGTCGCCGTGTCGGCGCGCGCCAGCACGTACTTGGTGTTGAAGATGTTGAGGCCCTTGTTCTCCATCGCGCCGGAGTTGAAGTCGCCCACCGCGACGATCTTGTACTGGTCGAGGTCGAGCTCGAGGCCGAAGCGCTTCTCGTCCCAGGCGATGGCGCGCTTCAGGCAGTCCATGGCCCAGCCGGCTTGGTCGAGCTTGCCGGGCTCGACGTACACGTAGAGCTTCTTGCCCTTGTATTCGTCCTCCACCGCCTCGAGGTTCGCCGCCACCAGCGCGAAGAGATACGAGGGCTTGGGAAACGGATCGTGGAACTTCGCCCAGCCGGGACCGGATGCCACGAGGTTCCCGTTCGACAGCAAGACCGGGTAATTGGCGCGCACGGTCGTCGTGTAGACGGCCATCACGTCCGGCCGGTCGAGGAACCAGGTGATGCGGCGGAAGCCTTCGGCCTCGCACTGCGTGACGAAGCCGTTCTTCGTGGCGTAGAGGCCCTCCAGCTTGGTGTTCTTCTGCGGGCAGATCTTCGTCAGCGTCTCGAGCGTGAAGCGGTCCGGCACGTCGTAGATCGTCAGCCGCTCCGGCGCCACCTCGTGGCGCGGCGTCTTGCCGTCGATGGAGACGGAGACGAGCTCGAGCTCGTCTCCATCCAGCACGAGAGGCCCCGGCGACATCCTCTGCAGCAGCAGACGGGCGCGGACCATGGCGTGGTCGTCGCGGATGTCGATATCGAGCTCGACCGTTTCCACGCGGAAGGCGGGCGGCGAGTAGTCCTTGAGGTAAATGGTCTTCGGTTGCGGTTCGCGCATGGCTAGGGACGCTGGGGAAACCGCAATTTTACCGCCGCGTCGCTAGCTGTTGACGCCAGGTCGCCGGACCTTGATGCGATGCAGGCGCGCGCCGAGGCGCTCCTCGGCGAGCTCGAGGTCGTAGCGCACCTGCAGGTGGAGCCAGAACTGCGGCGTCGTGCGGAAGTAACGCGCGAAGCGCAGCGCCGTGTCGGCGGAGATGCCGCGCAAGCCGCGCACGATCTCGTTGATCCGCCGCGGCGGGACCGCGATGTCGACGGCGAGGCGGTACTGCGACACGCCGAGGCCGTTGAGAAAGTCGCGCTCCAATATTTCACCGGGATGACGTGCACGCTTCTTCATGACTATGCTCGCCCCTCGATATTAACGGTTTCCGTTAATACGTGGTTGTGCATCGAGCGCTGCACGCGCCCCAACGAGGTGCGCCGGACAGCGGCAAAGCCGCGATTTTGCGGGTGAAGACCCGTGGCATGCGACTTGCGAACGCATGCGCGGCAATGGCGAGCGGACGCGTCTATCTCATCGGTGCAGGCCCGGGCGACCCGGAGCTGATGACGCTCAAGGCGGCGCGCGCCTTGCGCAGCGCCGATGTGATCCTGATCGACGAGCTGGTGAGCCGCGGCTGCCTTGCTCACGCCCGCTCCGATGCCAAGGTGATCGAAGTCGGAAAGCGCGGCGGATGCAAATCCACGTCGCAGGCCTTCATCGAGAAGCTGCTGGTTCTTTATTCAAGAGAGAACAAGGTCGTGGCGCGCCTGAAAGGCGGCGACCCTTTCGTCTTCGGCCGGGGCGCGGAGGAGCTTGCCGCGCTCGAGGCCGCGGGCATCGAGGTCGAGATCATCCCCGGCATCACGGCCGGCATCGGCGTGCCGGCAATGCTCGGCATACCGGTCACGCACCGCGAAGTCGCGCGCGGCGTCACCTTCATCACCGCGCACACGAAGGACGGCTCGGCGCCGAACTGGCCGGCGCTCGTCGCGGGCGGCACCACGCTGGTGTTCTACATGGGGCTGAAGAACCTGCCGACGATCGTCGCCGGACTGCTCGCTGCCGGGATGCAGGCGGGCACGCCGGCCTGCGTGATCGAGAAGGGGACGCTGAAGGCGCAGCGCCAGAGCGTGACCACCCTCGCGCGGCTTTCCGCCGCGGGCTTCGAGGGGCCGGCGCTGGTCGTCGTAGGCGAGGTGGTGCGATTCGCCCGCAACCAGAAACCCGGGCTGGAGAAAGCGGCGTGAAGCAGCGCGTCGTCGTCATCGGCAACGGCATGGTCGGCCAGCGCTTCCTCGAGCAGCTGGCGAAGCGATCGGACGAGTTTGACGTCACGGCGTTCTGCGAGGAGCCCCGCCCGGCGTACGACCGGGTCGCGCTGACCAGCTTCTTTTCGGGCAGGACCGCCGAAGACCTGAGCCTCGCGCCGACGAGCTTCTTCAAGGAAACCAGGGCGACGCTGCGCCTGAACGACGCCGTGCAGGCGATCGACACGCAAAGCAAGGTCGTGCGCTCGGCACGCTACAAGGAGGTGCCGTACGACAAGCTGGTGATCGCCACCGGCTCGTCCCCCTTCGTTCCGCCGGTCGCCGGCCGCGACCGACGCGACTGCTTCGTCTACCGCACCATCGAGGACCTCGAGATGATCACCGCCCGGGCGGCGCGCTCGAAGGTCGGCGTGGTGATCGGCGGCGGGCTGCTCGGCCTGGAGGCGGCCAAGGCATTGACGGACCTCGGCCTGCGGACGCACATCGTCGAGTTCGCGCCGCGCCTGATGGCGATGCAGCTGGACGAGGCGGCGGGCAGGCTGCTGCGCCGGAAGATCGAGGCCCTGGGCGCGAGCGTTCACGTCTCGAAGAACACAAAAGAAATCAAAGACGGAACGAGCCATAGAAACTCGTTGGTCTTCACGGACGGCACGAGCCTGGAGACCGACGTGATCGTGTTCTCGGCCGGCATCCGCCCGCGCGACGAGCTGGCGCGCGCAGCGGGCCTGGCGGTGGGCGAGCGCGGCGGCATCCGCATCAACTCGCAGTGCCAGACGACGAACCCGGACATCTACGCCATCGGCGAGTGCGCGCTGTGGCAGGGGCGCATCTTCGGCCTGGTGGCGCCGGGCTACCAGATGGCCGAGGTGGCGGCACGGCATCTCGCCGGCGAGACGCATGTGCAGTTCCTCGGCGCCGACATGAGCACCAAGCTCAAGCTCATGGGCGTAGACGTGGCCTCGATCGGCGACGCGCACGGCAGCACGCCGGACGCGCTGAGCTACGTCTACATCGACGAAGCGTCCGGTATCTACAAGAAGATCGTAGTTACACCAGACAAGAAAAATATGCTGGGCGCGATCCTGGTGGGCGATGCCGGCGATTACGGCCCCCTGCTGCAGCTCACCTTGAACGGCATGGCGCTGCCGGAGCATCCGGAGGACCTGATCCTGCCGGTGCGAAGCGTCGGAGGAAATGCGGGTGCGAAGGGCATCGGCGTGGACATGCTGCCCGACTCGGCGCTCATCTGCTCCTGCAACAACGTCTCCAAGGGACAGATCTGCGCAGCAGTCAAAGAAGGCTGCAAGTCTCTTTCTTCCTTAAAGGCCAGAACAAGAGCGGCAACCAGCTGCGGCGGCTGCGGACCGCTCGCCAAATCAATCGTCGACGCGGAGCTGAAGAAGCAGGGCGTCGCCGTCACGAATCATCTGTGCGAGCACTTCGCCTATTCACGCCAGGAGCTCTTCCACCTCGTGAAGGTGAATGGCATCAAAACCTTCTCCGATCTCATTTCCCGTTGCGGGAAGGGCAAAGGCTGTGACATCTGCAAGCCGGCGGTGGCCTCCATCCTCGCCTCGTGCTGGAACGAGATGATCCTGCAGCCGAAGCACGCGCCGCTGCAGGACACCAACGATCACTTTCTCGCGAACCTGCAGAAGAACGGCACCTATTCGATCGTGCCGCGCGTGCAGGGCGGCGAGATCACGCCGCAGAAGCTCGTCGTGTTGGGCGAAGTGGCGAAGAAATTCGGCCTCTACACGAAGATCACCGGCGCACAGCGCATCGACCTCTTCGGTGCCCGCGTCGAGCAGCTGCCGCTCATCTGGAAGGAGCTGGTCGATGCCGGCTTCGAGTCGGGCCACGCCTACGGCAAGGCACTGCGCACGGTGAAGTCCTGCGTCGGCTCGACCTGGTGCCGCTACGGCGTGCAGGACTCGGTCACCCTGGCGATCGACATCGAGAACCGCTATCGCGGCCTGCGCGCGCCGCACAAGCTGAAGATGGCGGTGTCGGGCTGCACGCGCGAGTGCGCCGAGGCGCAGGGCAAGGACGTCGGCATCATCGCCACGGAGAAGGGCTGGAACCTGTACGTCTGCGGCAACGGCGGCATGAAGCCCAGGCATGCCGACCTCCTGGCCAGGGATCTCGATACCGAGACGTTGATCCGTTACATCGATCGCTTCCTCATGTTCTACGTGAGGACGGCCGACCGTCTGCAGCGCACCAGCACCTGGCTGGAGAGCCTCGAGGGCGGCATCGACTATGTGCGCAAGGTGATCTGCGAGGACTCGCTCGGCATCGGCGCAGAGCTCGAGGCCGACATGCAGCGCCACGTCGAGACCTATGCCTGCGAATGGAAGAAGGCGATCGAGACGCCGGAGATCCTCCAGCGCTTCCGCCATTTCGTGAACAGCGACGAGCCCGACAGCGGCGTGGCGTTCGTCGAAGAGCGCGGCCAGCCGGTGCCGGCATGAGGATTTGCCGCTTGGAAGACATCCTGCCGGATACGGGCGTCTGCGCGCTCGTCGGCGGCGAGCAGGTCGCTGTCTTTCGAATTGACCAGGAAATCTACGCCATAGGCAATCGGGACCCTTTCTCCGGCGCCAACGTGCTTTCGCGCGGCATCGTCGGCGATCTCAACGGCGAGCTGGTCGTGGCGTCGCCCGTCTACAAGCAGCATTTCAGCCTTCTCACCGGGCGGTGCATCGAGGACGCGTCGGTGAGCGTGCCGGTCTACCGGGCGCGCGTCGAGGGCGAGGACATTCAGATTCTTAAAACGGGAGAAAGCCCATGTCGTACTTAGTGCCGTCGGAGTTCGTCACCAAGATGGTCGACGCCGGAGAGGCGAAAGTCTTCATGGCGACACGCGATACGCTGATCCGCGCCTACATGGCCGGCGCCATCCTGGCACTGGCTGCGTGGTTCGCCGTCACCATCAGCGTGAGCACCGGGCAGCCGCTCGTCGGCGCGATCCTGTTCCCGGTGGGCTTCTGCATGCTCTACCTGCTCGGCTTCGACCTGCTCACCGGGGTCTTCGTGCTCACCCCGCTCGCGCTGATCGACAAGCGTCCCGGCGTCACGCTCAAGGGCGTGCTGAAGAACTGGGGCCTGGTGTTCTGCGGCAACTTCGCGGGCGCCTTCACGGTCGCGGTGTTCATGGCCATCTACGTCACCTACGGGTTCTCCACCGAGCCGAGCGCGGTCGGCAAGGCCCTCGGCCTGATCGGCGAGAACCGCACCCTCGGCTACGCGAAGTACGGTGCGGCCGGGATGCTCACGCTCTTCATCCGCGGCATGCTGTGCAACTGGATGGTCTCCACCGGCGTCGTGGGGGCGATGATCTCGACCAGCGTGACCGGCAAGGTGCTCGCGATGTGGATGCCCATCATGGTGTTCTTCTACATGGTGTTCGAGCACTCGATCGTCAACATGTTCCTGTTCCCTGCGGGCCTGCTGCTGGGCGCGAAGTTCACCTTCATCGATTACCTGCTGTGGAACGAGATCCCGACGGTTTTGGGCAACCTCGTCGGCGGCCTCGCCTTCACCGGACTCACGCTCTATGCCACGCAC
>DATDCR010000587.1:0-15970 GCA_036524215.1 Burkholderiales bacterium | reverse complement strand
CTTGCCGAAGAACTCCTTCACCTTGTCCTGCACCTTCGGCATGCGCGTCATGCCGCCCACGAGGATCACGTCGCCGATCTCGGAGACCTTCACGCCCGCGTCCTTGATGGCGATGCGGCACGGCTCGATGGTGCGCTCGATCAGGTCGTCGACCAGCGCCTCGAACTTGGCGCGCGTGATCTTGATCGAGAGGTGGCGCGGGCCGGTGGCGTCGGCCGTGATGTACGGCAGGTTGATGTCGGTCGCCTGCGAGCTCGACAGCTCGATCTTGGCCTTCTCCGCGGCTTCCTTCAGGCGCTGGAGCGCGAGCACGTCCTTCGAGAGGTCGACGCCCTGCTCCTTCTTGAACTCGGTGACGATGTAGTCGATCACGCGCTGGTCGAAGTCCTCGCCGCCCAGGAACGTGTCGCCGTTGGTGGAGAGCACCTCGAACTGCTTCTCGCCCTCGACGTCGGCGATCTCGATGATCGAGATGTCGAACGTGCCGCCGCCCAGGTCGTACACCGCGATCTTCATGTCCTTCTTCGGCGCCTTGTCCTCGCCGAAGGCGAGCGCCGCGGCCGTGGGCTCGTTGATGATGCGCTTCACGTCGAGGCCGGCGATGCGGCCGGCGTCCTTGGTGGCCTGGCGCTGCGAATCGTTGAAGTAGGCCGGCACGGTGATCACGGCTTCCTTCACTTCCTCGCCGAGGTAGTCCTCGGCGGTCTTCTTCATCTTGCGCAGGATCTCGGCCGAGACCTGCTGCGGCGCGATCTTCTTGCCGCGCACCTCGACCCAGGCGTCGTTGTTGTCGGCCTTGACGATCTTGTACGGCATCAGGTGGATGTCCTTCTGGACCTCCTTCTCCTCGAAGCGCCGGCCGATCAGGCGCTTCACCGCGTAGACGGTGTTCTTGGCGTTGGTGACGGCCTGGCGCTTGGCCGGCGCGCCGACCAGGATCTCGCCGTCCTCGGTGTAGGCGACGACCGAAGGCGTCGTGCGCGAGCCTTCCGAGTTCTCGATCACCTTGGGCTTGCCGCCCTCCATGATCGCGACGCAGGAGTTCGTGGTGCCGAGGTCGATGCCGATGATCTTTGCCATGGGTGTCCCGTCGTTAATCTAAGTCTGTGTCGGATATGGGGTTTGCTTCGGTTTTTTCAACCTCGGCCGTTGCGCTTTCCGGTTTCTTGGCGACCGTCACCAGCGCCGGGCGCAGAATGCGCTCGTGGAGCTGGTAGCCCTTCTGCATGACCGCGACGACGGTGTTGGGCTCCCGCATTTCGCCGGGCGGGGCCTCGACCGCGGCCATCGCCTGGTGACGATGCGGATCGAAGCGCTCCCCCGGCGTGGGGGAGATGGCGGCGACCCGCGCCTTTTCGAGCGCCTGGGAAAGCTGGCGCAGCGTGAGCTGTACGCCGTCGCGCAAGGCGTTGGGGCTCGCATCCTTGTTGGCGAGCGCGGCTTCGAGGCTGTCGATCACCGGAAGCAGGGATTCGGCGAAGCGCTCGAGCGCGAATTTCTGCGCGTTCGCCGCCTCGGCCTGGAAGCGCTTGCGCGCGTTTTCGGCGTCGGCGAGGGCACGCAGCATCGCATCCTTCTGCTGGGCAACCTGCGCTTGGGCGTCGGCGAGCTGCTGCTCCAGGGGGGCGGCATTCTCCGCCGGTTGTTGGGGCTGAACGGTTTCTTCCTGCATCTTGTCGAATTGGGGTCGGCTGCGCTGCATTTCAAGCGCTAAATTTTTTTACAACTAACTGATTAAACGATGAAAGCTATCAGGGTTTCGATATACGTGATCGTGGGCCTGCTGGTCCTTCTGGTCCTGGCGGCGGCCGTCTTCGCGATGACGTTCGACCCGAACCGCTACAAGGGCCAGATCGAGCGCCTCGTCAAGGAGCGCACCGGCCGCACGCTCGACCTGCGCGGCAAGCTCGAACTGGCCTTCTATCCGAGCCTGGGCGCCAAGGTGAACGGGGTCACGTTGTCGGAGCACCAAAGCACCCAGGAGTTCCTCTCGCTCGAATCGGCGCATGCCTCCGTCGCGCTGCTGCCGCTCCTGCACGGCCAGGCGATCGTCGACGGCATCCGCGTTTCCGGCCTCAAGGCTCGCGTCGTGAAGGAGAAAGACGGCACGTTCAACTTCAGCGACCTGACACAGCCGCAGACGCAGCCCGCAAACGAGCCGAAGCCGCAGAAGAAGGCCGAGGAGCGCGAGGCGCAAGGCGGCCAGGCGGTGGCTTTCGACATCGCAGCCGTCAACATCGAGCGCTCCGCGGTGACCTACATCGACAAGGCGAGCGGCCAGGAATTCGCGGTCAGCGACCTGAAGCTCAGCACCGGACGGATCGCCGAGAAGGCGGACGGCAAGCTGAGCCTCGCGGCAGCGCTCAAAGGCAAGAATCCGGACCTCGATGTGAAGCTCGACGTGAGCGGCGGGTACCGGTTCGACCTGCCCGCAAAGGCCTTTGCCGTCTCGAAGCTCGATGCCAAAGTGACCGGCGTTGCCGCCGGCATCACGAACTTGAACGTCAGTGCCAAGGGCGATGTCGCGGCCAATCCGGACAAGAGCGAATACAACGTCAAGGGCCTCGCGCTGGACATCAAGGGTGTGATGCAAAAGCAAGGCTCGCAGGACAAGCAGAACCTCGAGGCGCACATCTCGGCGCCCGAGCTGCAGATCGCCGCGGACAAGGCCAAAGGCGCGGCGGTCACCGCGAACCTCAGCATGAAGGAAGCGGCGCGCGAGATCCAGGCGGCCCTCAAGCTCTCGGGCGTCGAGGGCTCCGCCAAGTCGCTGGCGATCCCGCAGCTGAGCGCCGACGTGTCGATGACCGACCCGGCCCTGCCGCAGAAGAGCGTGAAGATCCCCATCACGGGGAGCCTGAAGGCCGACCTGGAGAAGCAGACGGCGAACGCCGATCTCACGTCCAAGTTCGACGAGTCGAACATCCACGCGAAGCTCGGCCTCACCAAGTTCTCACCGCCCGCTTACGCGTTCGACGTGAACATCGACAAGCTGAATCTCGACCGCTACTCCCCGCCGGAAGAGAAGAAGGTTTCCACGCCGCAGGAAAAGCCGGCCGAGGGCGCGCCGAAGCCCGAGGCGCAGAAGCCGCAGCAGGACACGCCCGTCGACTTGTCGGCGCTGAAAGGCCTCGACGCGAACGGCCGGCTGAGCGTCGGCGCGCTGCAGGTGAAGGGCCTCAAGCTCGCCAACGTGAAGGCGGAGATCCGCGCCGCGAATGGCCGCCTGGACGTGGCGCCGCACTCGGCGAACCTGTACGAAGGCGCCGTCAGCGGCGCGCTTGCCGCGCAGGCGGACGGCCGCGTCACGGTCAAGGAGACGCTGACCGGCATTTCCATCGGTCCTTTGCTGCGCGACTTCGCGCAGAAGGACACGCTCGAAGGCAAGGGCAACGTGGTGCTCGATGTCGCGGCGGCGGGCAAGACCGTGAACGCGATGAAGAAATCGCTCGGCGGCACGGCGAAAGTCCAGCTGCGCGACGGCGCCATCAAGGGCATCAACCTCGCCGAGGTGTTCCGCAAGGCGAAGACGATGCTTTCGTCGCAGGAGGCCAAGGCCGAGGCGCGCGAGGTGAAGAAGACCGACTTCTCCGAGATGAACGCGAGCTTCGTCATCAAGAATGGCGTCGCGCACAACGAGGACCTGGATATGAAGGCGCCGCTTTTCCGTGTCACCGGGCGCGGCGACATCGACATCGGCAATTCGGCCATCGACTACGTCACCAAGGCGACCGTGGTCGGGACGACCCAGGGCCAGGGCGGCGCGGACCTGCAGCAGCTCTCGGGGCTCACCGTGCCGGTGCACCTGAGCGGGCCTTTCGACAACATGAAGTACGACGTCAACTACGCCGCGGCTGCGGCGGACGTCGCGAAGTCGAAGGTCGGCGAGCGGGTGCGCGGCAAGCTCGAGGAACGCCTGGGCATCGGCAAGCCGCCGGCAGGCGAGCAGGCCGCGGGTCAGTCTTCAGGTCAGGGCAGCTCGACCATCGACAAGCTCAAGGGGCTGCTCGGGCGCTGATGTCGCGCAGCGCGGAAATCCACTCCGGCGATTCGTTGAGGCAGGGGATGAGGTGAAACTCGCGGCCGCCCGCGGCGAGGAAACGCTCGCGGCCGCGGATGCCGAGCTCCTCGAGCGTCTCGAGGCAATCGGCGACGAATCCGGGCGAGATGACGTCGACGCGCGTGCAGCCCTTCTGCGCGAGCTCGATCAACGTCGGCTCCGTGTACGGGTCGAGCCATTTCGCGTAGCCGAAGCGCGATTGGAAGGCGACGCGCCATTCGTCTTCCTTCAATTGCAGCTGCCGCGCGAGCAGGCGTGCCGTGCGATGGCATTGTTCCGGGTACACGCCGGCGCCGCGCTTCGGCAGACCGTGGAAGCTCATCAGCGTCATGCTGCCGCGGCCATGCTTCGCCCAATGGCGCCGCACCACCGCGGTAAGCGCGGCGATGTAGCCGGGGTGGTCGTGGAACTCGCGCACCATCGGCACATCCGGCGGCAGGACGTCCTGCACGCTCGCGGTCGTGCTGTCGGCGTATTGCGGATAAAGCGGCACCACGACCGGATCTTCCACGCGCGCGAGCGTCGCCTGGATCGACGGCTCGCCATAGCGCATGGCATAGCCGACGGTGAGGTTGGTCTGCTCCGACAGCAGCTCGGCCTGGCGCCGCGTATAGAAGGCGAGCGGCGAGCCTTCGGGCAGCCAGATCTGCTGGTACTTCTCCGCCGATTCCGCCGGCCGCTTGCGCAGCACGATGCCGTGCAGGATCGGCAGCCAGAGCCAGCGCGGCAGCGCGACGACGCGCGGATCGGACAGGAATTGCGCCAGGTAGACGCGCACCGCCTCCGGCGTGGGCGCCGAGGGCGTGCCGAGATTGACGAGAAGGATGCTCTTCAGCGCGCTTTTTTTAATGCTGCGACAAGGCGCTGGAGAGCAGCTTGGCGGTGACGTCGACGATCGGGATCACCCGGTCGTAGGCCATGCGCGTCGGGCCGATGACGCCGACGGTGCCGACCACCTCGCCGTCGACCTTGTAGGGGGAGGTGACCACGCTGACGTCGTCGGGCGCGCTGAAGCCCGATTCGCCGCCGATGAAGATCTGCACGCCCTGGCCGCGCAGCGAGATGTCGAGCACCTGCACGAGCGAGGTCTTGCGCTCGAAGAGCTCGACCAGCTGCCGCAGGCGCCGCATGTCGTGCGACAGGTCCTGCAGGCTGAGCAGATTGCGCTCGCCCGAGATGACGTACTGCTCGCTGCCTTCGGCGACGGCGCGGTTGCCGGCCTCGACCGCGGTGGTGAGGAGCTGGATCATGTCCTGGCGCAGCTCGCGCAATTCGCTCTGCACCCGCGCGCGCACGTCCTCGAAGCTCTGCCCCGAGTAATTCTGGTTGATGTAGTTCGCCGCCTCGGTGAGCTCCGACGGGCTGAACTCGCGCTCGGTGAAGAGGATGCGGTTCTGCACGTCGCCTTCGGGCGTGACGACGATGAGCAGAACCCGCTTCTCGGAAAGCTTGAGGAATTCGATGTGCCGGAAGGTCACCGCGCGCCGGCGCGGCGTCATCACCACGGCGGCGAATTGCGTGAGCTGCGAAAGCAGGTGCGAGGCGGTGTGGATCACGCGCTGCTGGCTGTCCGGGTGCAGCTCGCCTTCGATGCGGTGCACGGCATCGGACTCGAGCGGCTTGATGACGAGCAGCGTGTCGACGAAGAAGCGGTAGCCGAGCGGCGTCGGCACGCGTCCGGCCGAAGTGTGCGGGCTCGAGATGAGGCCCAGCTCCTCCAGGTCGGCCATCACGTTGCGGATCGTGGCGGGCGAGAGATCGAGCCCCGAGTACTTCGAAAGCGTGCGCGAGCCGATCGGCTGGCCCTCGGCAATGTAGCGCTCGATCAACGTCTTAAGGAGGATTTGTGCGCGCTTGTCGAGCATTGGATTCATTGTACACTCGCCGCGATGCACTCCGCCGCGGGCAAACCGAGCGCAGGGCCGAGTTTTCGTCGGGTGGTCCTGATCGGGAAGCTGCGCGAGGCCGCCATCGCCGCATCGCTGCGCGAGCTCACCGCCTTTCTCAAGAAGCGCGGCTGTGAAGTCCTCCTCGAGAAGGAAACCGCCGAAGACCTCGGCGGCGCCGGGCTCGACTACGCGGCCATCGGCGCGGCGGCCGATCTCGCCATCGTCATCGGCGGCGACGGCACGCTGCTCGCCGCCGCGCGCAACCTCGTGCGCCACCACGTGCCGGTCGTCGGCGTGAACCAGGGACGCGTCGGCTTCATGACCGACATTGGCCACCGCGACATGCAATCCGGCGTCGGCGCGATCCTGGACGGCAAGTATGCGATGGAGGATCGCGCGCTGCTCGACGCCGAGATCCGGCGTGGCAACGAATCCATTTTGCACACGCTTGCCCTGAACGAGGCGGTGGTCGGCAAGGGCTCGCAAGGCCGGCTGATCGAGTTCGACCTCGCGCTCGACGGCGAGTACGTCTACACGCTGCGCGCCGACGGCATGATCGTCGCCACGCCGACCGGCTCGACGGCGTATGCGCTTTCCGCGCAAGGCCCGATCCTGCATCCCGCGCTGCCCGCGCTCGCGCTGGTGCCGCTCAATCCCCACACGCTTTCCGCGCGGCCCGTGAGCGTGCACGATCGCAGCGTGATCGAGATCTCGCTCAAGCACGCGCTCGATGCGCGTGCGCACTTCGACGGCCTCGCGCTCGCCGACATGCAGCAGGGCGATCGCCTGATCCTCAAGCGCTCGGCCGATGTCGCGCGCTTCGTGCATCCGCCGGGCTATCGCTACTTCGCGACGCTGCGCGAGAAGCTGCGCTGGAGCGAAGTCCTCACGAAGGAGCGCTGACGTGCTGCGCGCGCTCGAGGTCCGCGACTTCGTGCTCATCGATCGCGCCTCGCTCGAGCTCGACGGCGGCTTCACCGTGCTCACCGGCGAGACCGGCGCCGGCAAGTCGATCCTGGTCGATGCGATCGAGCTCCTGGTCGGGGGCCGCGCGGATGCCGCCGTGGTGCGCGAAGGCGCCGAGCGCGCGGAGCTCTCCGCCGAGTTCGACGTCTCCCGGCCATTTGCTTCCTGGCTCGAAGCGCATGATTTCGCCGGCGACCCCGGGCAGCTCATCGTGCGCCGCTCGATCGACCGCAGCGGCCGCTCGCGCTGCTTCATCAACGGCCACGCCGCGACGCTCGCGCAGCTGAAGGAAGCGGGCGAATGGCTCGTCGACCTGCACGGCCAGCATGCCCACCAGTCCTTGCTGCGCGCGGCCGCGCAGCGCGAGCTGCTCGACGCGCATGCCGGATCCCAGCAACTCGCCTTCGAGACGGCAAACGCCTATCGCGACTGGAAGCGGCTGGAGGAGGTCGCCGCCGAGGCGAGCGCCAAGTTTGCGCAAAGGGAGGCCGAGCGGCTGGACCTGATGGATCGCGTGGAAAGCTTGCGCAAGCTCGCGCCGCGCGCCGGCGAATGGGAGCAGGTGTCGGCCGAGCACAAGCGGCTGCAGCACGGCTCGAGCCTGCTCGCCGGCGCGCAATCGTCGCTCGAGGCGCTCGACGAAGCGGAAGGCGCCAGTCTTTCGCAGCTCGGCGCCGTGGCGCAGCAGCTGCAGTCGCTCGCCGAGCATGATGCGCGCCTCGCCCCGATCGTCGAGCTGCTGAAGTCGGCGGAGGCGCAGGCCTACGAGGCGGTGCGCGAATTGCGGCAATACGCCTCGCGCGTCGACCTCGACCCCGAGGCCTTGCGCGAAGCCGAAGCGCGCATCGAAGCGCTGCACGGCGCCGCGCGCCGGCATCGCATCCGGCCCGAGGAATTGCCGGCGCATCTCGAAGGCCTGGAGAAGCGGCTGCACGAGCTCGAGCTGTCGGTGAACCCCGAAGCGCTGGAACGCGAGGTGGCGGCGGCCCGCGCCGGCTATGCGGCGGCGGCGAAGAAGCTTTCGGCCAAGCGCAGCGAGGGGGCGCAGGCGCTCTCGAAAGCGGTGACGGCGACGCTCTCGCAGCTCGCCATGCAGGCCGCGCGCTTCAATGTCTCGCTCGCGAAGCTGGACGAGCCGGCCGCCTACGGCGCCGAATCCGTCGAGTTCGAGGTGGCTTCGCATCCGAGCCTGCCGCTGCGGCCGCTCGCGCGCGTCGCCTCGGGCGGCGAGCTCTCGCGCATCAGCCTCGCCATCCAGCTCGTCGCCGCCAAGGGTTCGCCGGTCGCGACGCTGGTCTT
This sequence comes from Burkholderiales bacterium, assembly GCA_036524215.1. Taxonomy (GTDB): domain Bacteria; phylum Pseudomonadota; class Gammaproteobacteria; order Burkholderiales; family SG8-39; genus SCGC-AG-212-J23. Next base: position 7,756 of record DATDCR010000587.1, on the reverse strand, counting down.
CGACGAGGTCGATGCCGGCATCGGCGGCACGGTGGCCGAAACGATCGGCCGCTCGCTCAAGCGGCTCGGCAGGCAGCGCCAGGTGCTATGCGTCACGCATCTGCCGCAAGTCGCGGCGAGCGGCGACGCGCAGTGGTCGGTCTCGAAGTCCTCCAGCCTGAAGATCCGCATCCAGCGGCTCGACAGGGCGGCTCGCATCGAGGAGCTGGCGCGCATGCTCGGCGGCGCGGAAGCCACCGCCCGCAAGCACGCCGCGGAACTTCTGGACGGTTAACTCGGGACGGTTAATTCGGGGTCAGGTCCCGAATTCAGCCTTGCCGGTGGGGACAGTCCTTCTTGATGCAGTCGGCGTACAGGGCGAGCGAATGGCCGTGCAGCTGGAAGCCGCGGTTGCGCGCCACTTCGTTCTGCCGGCGCTCGATGTCGGGGTCGTAGAACTCCTCGACCCGGCCGCATTGCAGGCAAACCAGGTGATCGTGATGCTCGCCGCGGTTCAGCTCGAATACGGCCTTGCCGGTCTCGAAATGCTGGCGCGAAAGCAGGCCCGCGTGCTCGAACTGCGTGAGCACCCGGTAGACCGTGGCGAGCCCGATGTCGATGCCCTCGGCGATGAGCGCCTTGTAGACGTCCTCGGCGGAAAGGTGGCGAACCTTGGTGGATTCGAACAGCTCGAGGATCTTGCGGCGTGGCAGCGTCGCCTTAAGCCCGCTTTCCTTCAGGCTTTGCACCGTGCTCATCGACTATCATTATATGCCCATGCTGCGAACTATTTCCTTCGTCGCGAGCCTCACGTTCGCCGGCGCCTTCCTCGCCGGCTGCGGGGTGCCGCGCATCCCCGGCATCACGCCGTACAAGCCCGAGATCCAGCAGGGCAACTACGTTTCGCAGGACATGGTGGCGCAGGTGAAGCCGGGCATGAGCCGCGAGCAGGTGCGCTTTCTCCTCGGCACGCCGTTGCTCACCGACATCTTCCACGCCGATCGCTGGGACTACGTCTACTGGCGCGAGGATACGGCCGGCAAGCGCGAGCAGCGCCGCGTGGCGCTTTTCTTCGACGACAACAAGCTCTCCCGCATGGAGGGCGACGTCGTTTCGCCGGCGGCGGGCCGATGACGCAGCGGATGAAGGCGGCGCTCGCCGGCGCGGGCGGCCGCATGGGACGCACGTTGATCGAGGCCGTCCTCGCCGACAGCGAGCTCGAGCTCGCGGCGGCTTTTGACGTGCCGGGCAGCGCGGCGATCGGAACGGATGCCGGCGGCGTGAAGATCGGCTCGGATGCCGCCATTGCCGCCCGGGCGGACGTGCTCATCGACTTCACCCGGCCCGATGGAACGCTCGCGCACCTCAAGCACGCCCGCGCCATGGTGATCGGCACGACCGGCTTTTCGCCGCCGCAGAGACAGGCAATCGCCGATGCCGCCCGGCGCATCCCGATCGTCATGGCGGCGAACTTCGCCGTCGGCGTGAATGCGGTGTACAAGCTGGCCGAGACGGCGGCGAAGATTCTGGGCGATGGCTACGACGTCGAGATCATCGAGGCGCATCATCGCCACAAGGTCGACGCGCCGTCGGGCACCGCGCTGAAGATCGGCGAGGTCGTGGCTTCCGTCCTCAAGACGAAGGACTTCGCCTTCGGCCGGCACGGCGAGACCGGCGAGCGGCCGCAGGGCCAGATCGGCTATCACGCCATCCGCGGCGGCGACATCGTCGGCGAGCACACGGTCCTCTTTGCGGGTGCCGGGGAGCGGGTCGAAATCACGGTGCGCTCGCAAAGCCGCATGACCTATGCGGCGGGCGCCGTGCGCGCGGCGAAATGGCTGCGCGGCAAGGCGCCGGGCCTCTACGATATGGTGGACGTGCTGGGCTTGCGCTGAATTGCTGTTCGGGAGGGATGCGGGGAGGGGATGAAGATGAGATGGGCATGCGGCCTGGTCGCGCTGGTGGTGCTGGCATCGCCCGGCAGCATTTGGGCGCAGGCGCCCGCCGGCACGATCGAAGTCACCGCCGACGGCTGCAAGCTCTACCTGCCGCAAGGCGACGCGCGCGGCGCTTCGCGCATCCGCTGGAGCGGCAAGTGCACCGACGGCTTTGCCGACGGGCGCGGCGTGGTGCGCATCTATAGCGGCGGCAAGATCAGCCGCGTTGCCGAGACGACCTTTGCGGCGGGCAAGATCGCTTCCCCCGGCGAGTCGTATTCCATCCGCGGCGGCGAAGTGATCCGCAGCCGCGGCGGCGACCAGCTGAAGATCGCCGCCTCCGAGCTGCCGACCTGGGCACTCGAGCTTTCGATGCTGGTCGACGATCGTCCGCGCGCGCCGTCGCGTCCGGCGGCGCCGCCTCCGGTGGCGAAGGCAGAAAAAGCAGCGGAGCAGCAAAAGGCAGAGGCCGAGCGGCAGGCTGAGGCGAAGCGGCAGCAGGCGGAAGCGCAAAGGCAGCAGGCCGAGTCGCAGAAGCGTCAGGCGGAAGCGAGAGTCGCGGCCGAGAAGCTGGCTGCGGAGCGCGCTGCCCAGGAAGCGGACCGCAAGCGCCTGCAAGCCGAGCGCGATCGTGCGATCGCCGAAGCCAAGGCCGCGCAGGAGCGCGCTGCGGCCGCCGAGAAGCTGGCTGCCGAGAAGCTGGCCGCCGAGCGGGCGGCGCAGGACGCAGAGCGCCAGCGGCTGCAGGCCGAGCGCGAGCGCGCGATGGCCGAAGCGAGGGCCGCCGCTGAAGCGAAAGCCGCGGCCGACAAGCTCGCCGCCGCGAAGGCGGCGCAGGAAGCCGAGCAGAAGCGCCAGCAGGCGGAGAAGGAGCGCGTGCTCGCCGAGGCGAAGGCGGCCGCGGACAAGGCCGCGGCGGAAGCGAAGGCTGCCGAAGCAAAAGCCGTTGCGGACGCGAAAGCAGCCGCGGAAAAGCCACGCTTGCCGGGGGCGCCGGGACGCGGTTTTGCGGACGGCGGCGCCGGTGTGCCGCTGCGCGCGGTCGTTACTTTCAAGCTCACCACGCCGGAAGGCCGCGACCTCGGCATGGCCACCTTCGTCGCCGGCAAGGGCGAGGCCGAGATCCGCCAGAACGCCGCGGCCCTCGCCAGCGTCTATGAGAAGGTGTCGCCCTTCAAGGCGAGGCTCCTCGACCAGCCGGAGGTCGCGCAGACGTGTAGCGGTCCGGGCTACGTGCTCGAAGCACGCGTGACTTACCCGAGCGTGAAGAGCTACGGCTGGTATGCGGGCTGCATGGGCGAAGACCTCGACAAGGCGGCGAAGAGCATGCAGGAGCTCGAGGGCCAGATGCACCGCGACTACAAGGTCTCGCCGACCAGCTTCTGGGCCTACCAGTACCTGATCGTCGGCTATGTCGACGAGCAGAATTTCCGCGGGCGCTCGGACTACGAAGGGCTCGCGCGTCCCAACATGATGGCGCCGGGGCGCGTGATGGTGCTCTCCAAGCCCGAGCAGTGGGCCGAATGCAACGACCTCGTCAACAAGGACCCGAAGCTGAAGGACAAGGGCGCCTGCCTGCGCGAGGCCGTCGGCAAGCTGAAGTCGCAGCTCGGGCTGCGCTGAGCGCCGCGCGCGCTACTTTCTTGGAGCAGCGGCCGGTATAATTCCGGCCAAGGGAGCGGGAAGGGCGCAAGCCTTTCCCGCTTTTCACATCCGCTCCAAAAAATGACGCCTAGCCAAGACGCTGCTCTTCTCGCGCTCGCGGACGGGACGGTGTTCCGCGGCCGCTCCATCGGTGCCGCGGGCACCGCGGTCGGCGAGGTGGTATTCAACACCGCGATGACCGGCTACCAGGAGATCCTCACCGATCCCTCGTACTGCCGGCAGATCGTGACGCTCACCTATCCGCATATCGGCAACACGGGCGTCAACGAAGAGGACGGCGAGTCGCCGCAGGTCTATGCGTCGGGACTCGTGATCCGCGATCTTCCACGCCGCCATTCGAGCTGGCGCGCGCAGCAGGGATTGAGTGATTTTCTCCAGAAACAAAACGTCGTTGGCATCGCGGATCTCGATACCCGCAAGCTGACGCGCATCCTGCGGGAGAAGGGCGCCCAGAACGGTTGCCTGATGGCGGGCAACGTCAACGAGGAGAAGGCGCTCGACGAGGCGCGCAAGTTCCCGGGCCTCGCCGGCATGGACCTCGCGAAGGTGGTCAGCGTGCGCCAGCCGTACGAGTGGACCGAGGGCCAGTGGGAGATGGGCAAGGGCTATCGCAAGGTCGAGAACGCGAAGACGCACGTCGTCGCCTGTGACTACGGCATCAAGCGCAACATCCTGCGCATGATCGTCGAGCGCGGCTCGCGCGTGACGGTCGTCCCCGCCTCCTTCTCGGCAAGAGAGATCTTGAAGATGCGGCCCGACGGCGTCTTCCTCTCGAACGGTCCCGGCGATCCGGAGCCGTGCGATTACGCCATCGAGGCGATCGGCGAGATCCTCGACGCGACGCGCGTGCCGGTGTTCGGCATCTGCCTCGGCCACCAGCTGATGGGTCTCGCCTCGGGCGCGAAGACCTTGAAAATGAAGTTCGGCCACCACGGCGCGAACCATCCGGTGAAGGACCTCGACACGGGGCAGGTGGTGATCACCAGCCAGAACCACGGCTTCGCGGTCGATCCGGCGACGATCTCGGCCAACCTGCGGCCGACCCACGTCTCGCTCTTCGACGGCTCGCTGCAGGGCCTGGCGCGGACCGATCGCCCGGCGTTCTGTTTCCAGGGACATCCCGAGGCGAGCCCCGGCCCGCACGACATCGGCTATCTCTTCGACCGCTTCGCCAAGCTGATGGCCGATGCTCAAAGGTAAGACCCTTGCCTAAACGTAGCGACCTGCAGTCGATCCTGATCATCGGCGCCGGCCCGATCGTCATCGGCCAGGCGTGCGAGTTCGACTATTCGGGCGCGCAGGCCTGCAAGGCGCTGCGTGCCGAGGGCTATCGCGTGATCCTCGTCAATTCCAACCCGGCGACGATCATGACCGACCCGGGCATGGCCGACGCGATCTACATCGAGCCGATCACCTGGCAGGTGGTCGCCACGATCATCGAGAAGGAAAGACCCGACGCGCTGCTGCCGACGATGGGTGGCCAGACGGCGCTCAACTGCGCGCTCGACCTGGCGCGCGAGGGTGTGCTCGAGAAATTCGGCGTCGAGATGATCGGCGCCTCGCGCGAGGCGATCGACAAGGCCGAGGACCGAGAGAAATTCAAGGTCGCGATGAAGAAGATCGGGCTTGCCTGCCCGCGCTCGTCGCTCGCCCACTCGATGGAGGAGGCGCTGCAGGTGCAGGCCGGCATCGGCTTTCCCGTCGTCATCCGGCCGAGCTTTACCCTCGGCGGCACCGGCGGCGGCATCGCCTACAACCGCGAGGAGTTCATCGCCATCTGCGAGCGCGGGCTCGATGCGTCGCCCACCCAGGAATTGCTGATCGAAGAATCCGTCCTCGGCTGGAAAGAGTTCGAGATGGAGGTGGTGCGCGACCGCAAGGACAACTGCATCATCGTCTGCTCGATCGAGAACCTCGACCCGATGGGCGTGCACACCGGCGACTCGATCACCGTCGCCCCGGCGCAGACGCTGACCGACAAGGAATACCAGGTGATGCGCGACGCCTCGATCGCGGTGCTGCGCGAGATCGGCGTCGACACCGGCGGCTCGAACGTCCAGTTCGCGATCGACCCGGCCGACGGGCGCATGGTGGTGATCGAGATGAACCCGCGCGTGTCGCGCTCCTCGGCGCTCGCCTCCAAGGCGACCGGTTTCCCCATCGCCAAGGTGGCCGCCAAGCTGGCGGTCGGGTACACGCTGGACGAAATCGCCAACGAGGTCACGGGCGGCGCGACCCCGGCGTCGTTCGAGCCGACGATCGACTACGTGGTCACCAAAGTGCCGCGCTTCGCGTTCGAGAAGTTCCCGCAGGCCAACGACCGGCTGACCACGCAGATGAAGTCGGTGGGCGAGGTGATGGCCATCGGCCGCACCTTCCAGGAGTCCTTCCAGAAGGCGCTGCGCGGCCTCGAGACCGGCGTCGACGGACTCAACCAGCGCACGCGCGACCGCGAGACGCTGGAGAAGGAGCTCGGCGAGCCCGGCCCGGAGCGCATCTGGTATGTCGGCGATGCCTTCGAGAACGGCTTCACGCTCGAGGAAGTGCATCGGCTGACGAAGATCGATCCGTGGTTCCTCGACCAGATCCAGCAGATCGTCGAGCTGGAAATGGAGCTCGACGACCGCAGGCTGAGCGACATTTCGAAAGAAACCCTCTGGCAGCTCAAGCGCAAGGGTTTCTCCGACCGGCGCCTCGCCTACCTCTTCAACACCGACGAGAAGCGGGTGCGCGCGCGCCGCCACGAATTCGGCATCCGGCCGGTGTTCAAGCGGGTCGACACCTGCGCTGCCGAATTCGCCACGCATACGGCGTACATGTATTCGACCTACGAGGAAGAGTGCGAGGCGCAGCCGAGCGCGAAGAAGAAGGTGATGGTGCTCGGCGGCGGCCCCAACCGAATCGGCCAGGGCATCGAGTTCGATTACTGCTGCGTGCACGCGGCGCTCGCGCTGCGCGAGGACGGCTTCGAGACCATCATGGTCAACTGCAACCCGGAGACCGTCTCGACCGACTACGACACCTCCGATCGTCTGTATTTCGAGCCGCTCACGCTCGAGGACGTGCTGGAGATCGTCGACAAGGAGAAGCCCTGGGGCGTGATCGTGCAGTACGGCGGCCAGACGCCGCTCAAGCTCGCGCGCGACCTCGCCGCCGCGGGGGTGCCGATCATCGGCACGAGCGCCGACGCCATCGACATCGCCGAGGACCGCGAGCGCTTCCAGAAGCTGGTCGACAAGCTGAAGCTGCGCCAGCCGCCGAACCGCACCGCGCGCTCGGCGCCCGAGGCGGTCCGGCTCGCCGAGGAGATCGGCTACCCGGTGGTGGTGCGTCCGAGCTATGTGCTCGGCGGGCGCGCGATGGAGATCGTGCACCACCAGGCCGACCTCGAGCGCTATATGAGAGAAGCGGTGAAGGTTTCCAACGATTCACCGGTATTGATCGACCGCTACCTTTCCGATGCCACCGAGGTCGACGTCGACTGCATCTGCGACAGCACCGGCGACGTGCTGATCGGCGGCATCATGGAGCACGTCGAGCAGGCGGGCGTGCATTCGGGCGACTCGGCCTGCTGCCTGCCGCCGCATTCGCTGGCGAGCCACGTCGAGCGCGAGCTCAAGCGCCAGACGGCGCTGATGGCGCGCGCGCTCAAGGTGGTCGGCCTGATGAACGTGCAGTACGCCATCCAGCGCGACACCGTGTATGTGCTGGAAGTGAATCCGCGCGCCTCGCGCACGGTGCCTTACGTTTCCAAGGCTACCGGGCAGCCGCTCGCCAAGATCGCGGCGCGCTGCATGGCCGGACGCACGCTGCGCGAGCAGGGCGCCGAAGAGATCACGCCGTGGTACTTCTCGGTGAAGGAGGCGGTGTTCCCGTTCGCGCGCTTCCCCGGCGTCGACACGATCCTCGGCCCGGAGATGAAGTCGACCGGCGAAGTGATGGGCATCGGCCGTACTTTCGGCGAGGCCTTCGTCAAGTCGCAGCTCGCCGCGGGCGTGCGCATGCCCACCGGCGGCAAGGCCTTCATCAGCGTGCGCGACGGCGACAAGCTGGCCGCGGTGCAGGTGGCCAAGGACCTCGCCGACCTGGGCTTCAGCCTGCTCGCCACGCGCGGCACGGCGGCGGTGCTGCGCTCGCACGGCATCCAGCTGGCCGAGGTCAACAAGGTGGCCGAG
>DATDCR010000586.1:0-1773 GCA_036524215.1 Burkholderiales bacterium | reverse complement strand
GTGGCGCCGCACATTTTCGAGACGGGCGCGGAGGCCCACGCCTTCGTCGAAGGCCATGGCGGAGATCCTCTCAGTGGCGCTGCCGCAGAAAAAACGCATGCCCCTTGATCCGACTATCGTGGCATCAAACAAGCCGCAATGCCGCTAGCTAAGCTAGCCCGGATTCCCATGCGTAGGTTCAGCTGACCATCGACGTAACGCATGCGCCTTCGATAGCGCCCTTTCGATAGCTCGATCTCCCAGGCAATTCCTGCTTCGTGATGCTTCACAGTCTGGTTGGTTATTGCCAGAAGGTGTTAGCTACGCGGTGTACTGATATCGTGGATTCCACACTGTCTCGGGAGGCCGTCCTTTGGAGCATTCTCGCTCGTTTGAACGCCTTAGTCCGCATGTTGGACGAGGGTCGCTCATTGCTCGCCGTGGCGGATCGGCAACACTTTCGCTATACGCTGACTCGAAGAAACACAAAGAACTACCTGTTGGGGCTTGACATTCCGATGCACACAAGACATAGTGGTTATATGTCTAAAGGTGGATCAGAAAAGATAACAGTGCTGACTCCACAAGCGCGCTATTTCTTGCACCCGAGCAACGCCACCCACCGCCAGTACGAAGCGCTGCGCGCCTACTTCGTCGACGGACTCGCCTCGGCCGAGGCGGCGCGCCGCTTCGGCTATTCTCCCGGCAGTTTCCGCGTCCTGTGCCATCAGTTCCGCGCCGACCCCGACCGGGCATTCTTTCTGCCGCCGGCCAAGGGCCCGGCGAGCGCCCCCAAGTCGGATCCAGTTCGCGAGCGCGTGGTCGCGCTGCGCAAGCAGAACTTGTCGATCTACGACATCAGCGAACAGCTCGCCGCTGCCGGGACGCGCCTGAGTCCGGCCGCGGTCTCCCTGGTCTTGAAGGCGGAGGGCTTCGCCCGGCTGCCGCGTCGCGCCGACGACGAGCGCCTCGCGCAGCCGCGCGCCGCCGGCGCCGAAGCGGCCGACGCGAGAGCACTCGATCTGTCCCCGCGCAGCGTGCGCACCCGTTTCGGCGGCTTGTTTCTGTTCCTGCCCTTGCTCGCCCAGATTCCCCTGGATCGCCTGCTTAAGGAGTCCGGCTTCCCGGGCACGCGCCAGGTGCCGGCCGGGTGCGCGATGCGCGCGCTCATCGCCCTGAAGCTCTTCGGCGCCGCCCGCTTGAGCCATGTGATGAGCGACGTGTTCGATGAGGGACTCGCGCTCATCGCTGGGTTGAACGCGATCCCGAAGCGCTCCTTCCTCACCGAGTACAGTTGCCGCATCGACCCGCGCGCCTATCCGGCCCTGATGCGGCGGTGGTTCGACGCGGTGACCACGCTGGGGCTCGAGCGCGGCGTAAGCTTCGATCTCGATTTTCACACCATCCCGTATCACGGCGATGACGCGCTCATCGAGAAACACTACGTGTCCAAGCGCAGCCGCCGTCAGAAGGGCCTACTCGCTTTCTTGGCCGAGGACGCCGAGGCGCGCGTGTTCTGCTACGCCAACGGGGAGCTACGCAAGGCGGAGCAAAACGACGAGATCGTGCGCTTCGTCGAGTTCTGGAAGAAACGCACCGGGCGGCTGCCGCAGGAACTGGTGTTCGACTCCAAGCTCACCACCCATGGCAACCTCGACCGCCTCAACAAGATGGGCATCCAGTTCATCACCCTGCGCCGGCGTTCGCGCAAGATGCTGAAAGCGATCCATGCGACGCCCGATTCGGCGTGGCGCCGCATCGAGCTCCCCAACCTCGCGCGCGCCTACCGGACGC
>DATDCR010000585.1:0-2323 GCA_036524215.1 Burkholderiales bacterium | reverse complement strand
GCCATCCGGCGTTCGCCTGCGACGGACGAACGAATGGTCTGCCGGTGCCGAGCGCGACGATGCGCATCTCATTCGAGGCCAGCGGCTCGGTATTGGGGAAATACTGCTCGCGGTATCTGCTCATTGCGCTCCTCGATTTCTTCGTTGTTCGGTCTGATCGCCGACCACGGAGCGATCATAGGACTTATCCGGTGCCCGGGCTGCGATCTCAACGTCGCCCTCGCGCATGACGGCGTTCCCGCGAACGCTTACCGCAGGTAGACCGTGCCGGTCAGGCTCGCGACGAGCGTGCCGTCCTCGCGCCGCACATCGGAGCGGTAGACGCCGAGCTTGTTAGTGCGCGAAATCTCGATTGCCTGCGCAACGAGGAGATCGCCCTCCTTCACCGCGACGCAGAAGATCATGTGCGCATCGACGAGCGCGCCGAGCTTGCCCTGCGTGTTGCAGGCGAGGCCGAGCGCCGTGTCGGCGAGGGTGAAGGTGACGCCGCCGTGCCCGCCGTTCCAGGGATTCAGGTGCTGCGCGCCGACGCGCAGGCGCGCCGCCGGGCGTCCGTCGGCGCCCTGGATCTGCTCGATGCCGACGTGCGCGCCGAAAGCATCGGCGTGCGCCGCACGCTTGGGCCCGGTGGCGCCGGTCATCTAGCGGCGGGGCTTCGCTTTCCGCCGACCTTTGGCCGCCGCCGGAGCGTGGTGGTACTCGGGTTCTTTCTCGATGTCCTGGCGAAGGTGGCTCAGGCTCCCGGACTGTAAAAGCGCCTTGCGCATGCGCGCGGGGATCACGGCGGAGTTGAGCGTGCCGTCCTCGTTGATGCGCGCGTAGACGCGGGTCGCCTTGCCCTCGGTGACGGGCGCGCCGGTGGCGGCGATCCGAGCCTTGCAAGCCCAGTGCAGGGTGCGCTCGCCCATCTTCGTCAGCGTGATCGTGGTCGCAATGCGGTCGCCGTACGCGGCCGGGCCGATGAAGCGGAAATGGATCTCGCCCATGACGAAGGTGGTGCGGTCCTCGCGGATCATCTGCTCGATCGGGAAGCCGATGGTGCGGAAGAACTCGTGCTCGGTGTCGTTGAACCAGGCGACGATGCGCGGGTAGTAGACGAGCCCGAACGGGTCGGACTCGCCCCAGTTGACGCTGATCTCCTTCCAGTACATCGCTTCGGACATGACGCTCCCTTGTCGCGTTGGGGGATTCTACCGGCGCCGTCCAGCTTTGATGTACGTCAAGGTGCTTCCCTGCAGGAGGTCTACACGTGGCGGCGGGGAGTTATGGATCGTTGTCCCTATTACCACGAGCACGGCAGCAAGCCGGAGGTCATCCCTTGCTGCAGACATAAGCACGCGCCGGTCGCCTGCATGCCCAACAAGATGATCATTGAGCCACGCAGGCTCGAGTGCGACGGAAAGCTGAGCCGGTGCGAAATCCCGCCCGAGAAGCAGCTCGACGTATCCTGAGCGCGCTCAGCCCCGCTTCGCGATCGGCACCACCGGACGGCGCGTCGGGCCGGTGTAGAGCTGGCGCGGACGGCCGATCTTGTACTCGGGGTCGGTGATCATTTCCTGCCACTGCGCGATCCAGCCGACGGTGCGCGCGAGCGCGAAGATGCCGGTGAACATCGACACCGGGATGCCGAGCGCCCGCTGCACGATGCCGGAGTAGTAGTCGACGTTCGGGTAGAGCTTGCGCTTCACGAAGTAGTCGTCCTCGAGCGCCACTTTCTCCAGCGCCATGGCGAGCTTGAAGAGCGGATCGTCGGCGAGGCCGAGCTCGCCCAGCACTTCGTAGCAGGTCTCGCGCATCAGCTTCGCGCGCGGATCGTAGTTCTTGTACACGCGGTGCCCGAAGCCCATCAGGCGCGCGCCCGAGTTCGGATCCTTCACCTTGGCGACGAACTCGCCGAGCTTCGCCACCCCGCCCTGGGCGAGGAGCTTCTGCAGCATGTTGAGGCAGGCCTCGTTGGCGCCGCCGTGCGCGGGGCCCCACAGGCAGGCCACGCCGGCCGCGATCGCGGCGAACGGGTTGGTGCCCGACGAGCCGCACAGCCGCACGGTGGAGGTGGAGGCGTTCTGCTCGTGGTCGGCGTGCAGGATGAAGATGCGGTCCATCGCGCGCACCAGCGTGGCGTTGACCTTGTACTCCTCGCACGGGTTGGCGAACAGCATGCGCATGAAGTTCGCGGTGTACGAGAGGTCGTTCTTCGGGTAGACGAAGGGCTGCCCGAGGGAATACTTGTACGACATCGCCACCAGCGTCGGCATCTTGGAGACCAGGCGCAGCGCCGACTCTTCCCGGTCGTGCGGGTTGCTGATGTCGAGCGAGTCGTGAT
>DATDCR010000584.1:0-2992 GCA_036524215.1 Burkholderiales bacterium | reverse complement strand
CTTCCGTCAGCTCTTCGACCCGCAGTCGTCGACCTACACGTACCTGCTCGCCGATAGTGGCGAGGCGGTGCTGATCGATCCCGTGTTCGAGCAGGCACGGCGCGACGCGGCGCTGGTCCAGGAGCTCGGCCTCAAGCTCGCGTACACGCTCGAGACGCACGTGCACGCGGACCATGTCACCGGCGCCTGGGTGCTGAAGCAGAAGCTCGGCAACCGCATCGCGCTCGGCGCCACGAGCGGCGCCCAGGGTGCCGATCGGTATTTGTCTGCGCTCGAGAAGATCCAGTTCGGCAAGCGCAGCCTGGAAGCGCGGCCCACCCCCGGCCACACGAACGGCTGCATGACCTACGTGCTCGACGATCGCAGCATGGCGTTCACGGGCGACGCGCTCTTCATCCGCGGCTGCGGCCGCACGGACTTTCAGCAGGGCGATGCGCATGGCCTGTTCCGCTCGGTCCGCAGCCAGATCTTCACCTTGCCCGACGAGTGCCGCATCTACCCCGGCCATGATTACCGCGGGCTCACGGTGAGCACCGTCGGCGAAGAGAAGCGCTACAACCCGCGCCTTGCCGAATCGATCGGCGAGGAGGACTTCGTCGGCTACATGACGCACCTCGGCCTGCCGCATCCGAAGCAGATGGACATCGCGGTGCCGGCGAACCTGAAGTGCGGCAAGCCGGAGAAGACGACCACGCTCGATCCGGACTGGGCGCCGCTCACCTATACGTTCGGCGGCATCTGGGAAGTGCAGCCGCACTGGCTCGAGGAGCACGTGCGCGACGTGCAGGTCATCGATGTGCGCGAGCCCGCCGAGTTCGACGGACCGCTCGGCCATGTGCGCGGCGCGAGGCTCGTGCCCCTGGGAAAACTCCAGGAGAGGATCGGCGAGCTCGCGAAGGACAAGCCGATCGTGGTCGTCTGCCGCTCGGGCGCCCGCTCCGCGCAGGCGACCGTCCTCCTCGGCAAGGCCGGCTTCGACAAGGTCGCCAACCTCTCCGGCGGCATGCTGCGCTGGCGCGCCCAGCGCTACGCCGTCGACGGCGGCACCGACTAATTCGGGGTCAGGGCACTAATTCAGCCGTTTCGTTCAGCAAGGCGACTCGCTTGATCATCATCAACCAGCGAGGCGGCGCAGTTCGTTATAGAGGACGGCTATGACGAACCTCCGCGCCGCATGCGACAAGCTCCTCCTCTGCCTTTGCCTCGCGACGGTCTCGAGCCTCGCGCACGCGCAGGCCAGCCTGCGCCTCATCGTTCCGTTTACCCCGGGTGGCCCGGTCGATTTCGTCGGCCGCGTGCTCGGCGATGGTCTGCGAGCCTCCAGCGCGGGCCCGGTAATCGTCGAGAACCGTCCGGGCGCCAATGGCGCGGTGGCCATCGTGGCGATGAAGCAGGCGCCCGCCGACGGCAAGACGCTGCTCATCGTGAGCTCCGGGATGATCACCTTCAGCCCGTATTACGAGAGCCAACTGCCTTACGACGTGAACGATCTGCTGCCGATCGCGAACGCCGTCTACAGCGACGTCGCGTTCATCGTGGCGAACAAGGTGGCGGCCCGCGATGTGCGCGAGCTCGTCGCTCTGGCGAAATCCGGTGCCAAGCCGCTTTCGTTCGCGTCGGCCGGGCAGGGAAATATCACGCACGCCTATCTCGAACTGTTCAAGGACGCAGCGCGGGTCGACCTGCTGCACGTTCCCTATAAGGGAGCGGCGCCGGCCATGACCGACATCATCGGCGGCCATGTCGACGGCATGTTCATCGGCCTCGCCACGGCGCTGCCGAACGCCCAGGCAGGCAAGCTGAAGCTGCTGGCAGTCGTCGGCAAGAGGAGCGCGCTTACGCCGGAAGTGCCGACGATCACCGAGCAAGGCTTCCCCGGCGTCGAGATCCTGCCGTGGTTCGGCGTCTTCGCCGCGCGAGGCACGCCGCCGAACGTCGCCAGCGCGCTGGCGGACGAGCTGCGGGCCGTCATGCAGAACGAGCAGATCCGCGGCCGGTTTGCCGCCGCGGCGTTCACGCCGTGGTTCCTGGCGGGCGGCGATTTCTCCGACATGATCCGCAAGGAGAGCTCGACCTGGCAGCGCTTGATCGAGGCGAGAAACCTGAAGGCCAAGCCGCAATGACCGTCGCGCGCGTCAACGGCGCCGACGTCTACTACGAAGCCAAGGGGGAGGGGGAGCCGCTCCTTCTCCTGCCCGGCCTCGGGCGCGGCACGAGCTACTTCGATGTCATCGAGCCGATTCTGCGGCGCGAGTTCCGCACCATCGTCGTCGACCCGCGCGGCATCGGGCGATCGTCGAAGGAGAATCGCCTCATTACCGCCGAAGAGTGGGCCGACGATTTCGCCGCCTTGCTGACCGATCATCTGGGCATCACGGCAGCCCATGTCCTGGGCTCTTCGCACGGCGGAAGCATGGCGATGGCGATGGCGCTGCGCCATCCGGCGCAGGTCGCCTCGCTGCTCTTGTTCGGTGCCTTCTCGGAGCTTGACCGGTTCATCGTCCTCAACATGGACCTGCGCATCCGGCTTGCGCACAAGCTCGGCATGGATGTGGACTTGCGCGACTTCATTTCGCTCTGGACCTTCGGCCACGAGGGGCTGGAGAAGCCCGGCGTGGAGAAGTTTCTCGATGCACAGCTCGCGGCAGTACGGCAGCACACGCCGGAGAGCTACTCGAACATCTGCAAATCCCTGCTGCACTGGGGACGCAAGCTGCCGGGGCAGGAATCGCAGCCGGTCGTGACCTCGCTGCTGCACCGGATCAAGTGTCCGACGCTCGTGGTCTATCCGGGCGCCGAGACGGTCGGCTCGACCCACAACTACGATGCGATGCGCGCGCGCATTCCCGATGTCGAGGTGATCGCCTACGAGGGCCTGCCGCACAACATCTGCGACAGCGTGCCGGACCGCTGCGCCGACGACGTGCTGAAGTTTCTGGCGAAACGCTTCCCCGCGGGGTAAGATCATTCGTATGTTCGTCACCTTCTTCAC
>DATDCR010000583.1:0-1615 GCA_036524215.1 Burkholderiales bacterium | reverse complement strand
GTGCCGACGACGCCGCCGGCCGGCGACTATGCGAATTCCTGCGTCGGGCGCGAGCAGGCGTTCCTGTACGGCTCGCACAAGTACGGCACGCCGGGCCGCCTGATGCGCCTCGAATACGCCATCGACATGCGCTACGGCGTGCTGCACGACGTGGCGGCGAAGGTGTTTGCCGGCCAGCCGGTCGACGTGACGATGGGACACGTCAACGTGCTCTGGCAGGGCGACGCCAACGAGCAGGCGCTGCGCCTCCTGCGCCATTGCACGACGCCGACATCGCCGATCAACGTGAGCGGCCCCGACGTCATCAGCGTGCGCTCGCTCGCCCAGGAGTTCGGCAAGCGCTTCGGCAAGAAGGCAACGATCACCGGCAACGAGGCGCCCACCGCCTGGCTCGTCGATACCACGGAGGCGCAGAGACTGCTTGGCAAGCCGTCCGTGCAGCTCGAAGCGATGCTCGACTGGCAGGCCGACTGGATCGCGCGCGGCCTGCCGGATCTCGGCAAGCCGACCCACTTCGAGACGCGTGACGGAAAGTACTGAAGAGCTGGGCCGGCAGCATCTCGCCGGCTGCATGGCGCTCGTGCGCTCGGCGAGCTGGAACCAGAACGAAGCCGATTGGCGGTTGATGCTCGATGCCGGCCGCGGCTGGGGCATTTCCCTCGCCGATGGAACTCTGGCGGCCACGACGCTCGTCCTCCCCTACGGCGACTTCGCCTGGATCAGCATGGTGCTCGTTCTTCCCGAGCATCGGCGTAAGGGCTACGCGTCGCGCCTGCTTCGCACCGCGATCGCCTATCTCGAAGAGCGCAAGCTCACCCCGATTCTCGATGCCACGCCCGCCGGGCGCACCGTGTATTTGCAGGAAGGCTTCAGCGACCGATGGGGATTTAAACGCTACCGGGCCGATCGCTTGGTACAACCCGAGCTTGACCACCGCGTGCGCCAGATGCGTGAGACGGACTGGCCCCAGGTGCTGGAGCTCGACCGGCAGGCATTCGGCGCGAGCCGCGAGCCGCTCCTTCGCTCCCTCTATGCGCGCCGGCCGCAAGCCGCGTGGCTCGTGGAAGGCCGTGGCCATGTCTTCGGCCGGGAAGGCCGCGAGGCCGGGCAAATCGGGCCGCTCGTCGCGCGCGATGCCGAAGCGGCGCGGGCTCTCCTTAGAACCGCCCTGCAAACCGCGCAGGCGCCGCTGTACATCGACGTTGCGGATCATTCGCCCCTGCATCCCGTCATCGAGCAAGCCGGTTTCACGCTGCAGCGGCCGTTTACACGCATGGTGCGCGGATCGCGTCCCGCGCCGGGCGCGCAAGACCTCGTTCACCTGGTGGCCGGCCCCGAGCTCGGCTAGGGAACACAGTGATCGTCGTTCCCGCGAAAGCTGGAACCCATGTTGTTTCTCAACCGAAACTGGACCCCCGCCTTCGCGGGGGCGACGGAGGGGCTAGCGGATACAATAACCAGAGTTAACCAGTTAGTTAACAACCAAGGGAGACGCGAGTGCCGTCGTACGACTTCATCATTATTGGCGCGGGCCACAATGGACTCGCGTGCGGCGGGTATCTCGCCAAGGCGGGCGCGAAGGTGCTGGTGCTCGAGCGCAGCCCGCGCATCGGCG
>DATDCR010000582.1:0-1774 GCA_036524215.1 Burkholderiales bacterium | reverse complement strand
TGCCGAACCTCGACCTCGCCAAGGCCCGCACGCTCGAGTTCTCCTTCACCCTGGAACTCGGCGGATCGGAAGCGCTTGCGCTCGCGCCGCTCGGCGCCGACACGACGGTCTCGATGCGCGCCGACTGGCCGCATCCCTCGTTCCAGGGCCGCTTCCTCCCGGCGAAGCACGAAGTCGGCGCAAGCGGATTCAGCGCGACCTGGAAGGTGTCGCGTTTCGCCACGCAAGGCGCCGAGGCGTCGAACTGCGCCTTCCCGTGCAACCGCCTGAGCCAGCAGATCGCCGTCTCCTTCATCGAGCCGGCCGGCCTCTACCAGCGGCTCGAGCGCGCCTCGAAGTACGGCTTCCTCTTCCTCGGCCTCACCTTCGCTGCCTTCCTGCTGATCGAGCTCCTGCGCCGGCTCGCCATCCATCCGGTGCAGTACGCGCTCGTCGCGCTCGCGCTGGCGATGTTCTTCCTTCTCCTCACCGCACTCTCGGAGCACATCGCCTTCGCCGCCGCCTACGCGATTGCGGCGGGCGCGTGCGTAGGCCTGATCACGCTTTACCTCATCAAAGTTCTCAGGAGCCTCCGGCTTGGCGCGTGTTTCGGCGCGGCGCTCGCCGGCCTCTACGGCATGCTCTATGCGCTGCTGCAGGCCGAGGACTATTCGCTCCTCGGCGGCTCGCTCCTTCTCTTCGCGCTGCTCGCCGCGGTGATGATCGCGACAAGGCGCGTCGACTGGTACGGCCTGACCGCCGTGCCCGGAAGGACCTGACCATGCGCCGGCTGCTTTTTGGCCTGTGCATCGTCCTGCCCATGCTCGGCTTCGCGCAGGATCCGATCTCGCCGGAGGATGCGCAGGCGATCCAGGCGACCGTCGAAGCCGCCTTCGACGACGAGGACGCGACGAGCGTCGCCTTCGAGGCGCCGATCGTCTATCGCGGCGAAGTCGTGCAGCTCATCCGCTTCACCGACGACGAAGGCCGCGCCTGGCTCGGCCTCTACCGGATGCAGCGCGAGCCCGACGGCCGCTGGCGCATCAAGGGCCGCCGCCTCGATCGCCTCGCGGCACTGGAGACGTAGAAGGGACATAGAGCCGCTCTCCGCAGCTTAACGTCCGGTCCCGAACCCAATCGGACGTCGAGCGGGCTCCTGCGGCGTCATCAACTGGCGGATGGCGTCGAACACTGCCTTGAACTGTGCGTCGTATTTCTTCTCAAGCGCCGCAAGCTTCCGAGCCAATTCTTCATGAGAGGAAAGCATGGCGCGTAGACGGACGAAGGCGCGCATGATCTCGATATTGACTTGCACGGCGCGCTCGCTGCGCAAGACAGTGGAAAGCATCGCGACCCCCTGCTCGGTGAACGCGTATGGTCGGTAGCGCGCCCCTCCCCATCTTGAGGTGCCGGATCGGTACCTCAAGTTTTCGAACTCCTGATCGTCGAGCTCCAACATGAAGTCGTCGGGGAACCGGCTCGCATTTCTCTTCACGGCTCTCTTGAGAGCTTTTGTTTCCACGCCATACAGTTCGGCCAGGTCCGCGTCCAGCATGACCTTGTGCCCGCGCAACAACAGGATCGATTGTTCAATCCGTCCGGCGACCAACCCTGTCGTGCTGGCGCTGCTCTTGCGCTTCATTCGCGCTTGAACGCGCGAGCAGCGCCCTCGGATGACCGCCCGGCAAGATCAAGCGCCTTTCGCGTAGTCGATCATGCCCTGGAAGTCGACCACCACCGCCGGCTCGTTGCCCACCACCCACGCGTCGTGGCCCGAGGGCAGCAGCGACACATC
>DATDCR010000581.1:0-3487 GCA_036524215.1 Burkholderiales bacterium | reverse complement strand
GACGATCTGCCCAGCGCGCGAGGAGGAGGCGGCGGGCATCGTCGCCGGCGCCTGGATGGCGGGCCTGCGCGGCATCGTCCTCATGCAGACGAGCGGCTTCGCCACGCTGCCGAACGTGCTCGCCTCGCTCATCGTCCCGTACCAGATCCCGCTCCTGATGGTGATCTCCGAGCGCGGCACGATCGGCGACCACCAACTCGGGCAGGCGATCGTTTGCCGCACGATGCGGCCGGTGCTGCAGACGCTCGGCATCGAGCATTTCGCCATCGAGCGCCTCGACGATGTGGAGTTCGTCGTCGGCGGCATGATCAGGCAGGCTTATGCGACGCAGGCGCCGGCGGCGGTGATCCTGTCGCCGCTCCTGACGAAGAAGGCCGAATGAACCGTTTCGACCTCACGAAGCGCCTGGTGGCGAAATTGAAGCGCAACGAAGCCGTGATCGGCGGCATCGGCAATACCAACTTCGACCTCTGGACGGCCGGGCAGCGGCCGGAAAACTTCTACATGCTGGGCAGCATGGGCCTCGCCATCCCGATCGGCCTCGGCGTGGCGCTCGCGCAGCCGGCACGGCGTACCTTCGTGCTCGAAGGCGACGGCTCGCTCCTCATGCAGCTCGGCTGCCTCGGTACGGTCGCCGCGACGGCAGCGAAGAACCTCGCCATCGTCGTCTTCGACAACGGCATGTACCAGATCACCGGCAAGCAGAAGAGCCTCACGGCCAGCACCGTCGATCTCGTCGCCATGGCGAAAGGCGCCGGGCTCGCGCAAAGCGAATGGGCGAAGGACGAAGCGCACTTCGAGGCGCTCGTCGAGCGCGCGCTCAAGGGCGACGGCCCGTGGTTCATCGGTGCGCGCATCGACGGCTCGAAGCCGGCCGGCGTGACCGACCGCGATCCGGGCCGCATCCGCCGGCGCTTCATGGACGCGCTGGCGTCCAAAGCCTCCTAGAATTCGCCGATGCTGAAAACCCTGATGGGTGACTATCCGGTCACCAGGCAGTTCCTGCAGCGCACGGACAAGTTCGCGTTCGGCGAGTACAAGGGCAGCACCGCCACCGCGTTCAAGCGCGTGGTGCGGGACCTCGAGTTCGACGTCGCCGAGCTGGCGATGATGACCTACCTGATCGCCAAGGCGTTCGGCAAGCCGTACCGGCTGCTGCCGTTCAGCGTCATGGCGCGCTTCCAGCATCCCTTCATCCGCTACAACGCCGAGCGCGGCGCGCTCGCGCCGGAAGACCTCCATGGCAAGCGCGTCGGCGTGCGCTCGTATTCGGTGACCACCGGCGCCTGGATCCGCGGCATCCTGGCCGAGGACCACGGCGTGGACCTCTCGAAGATCAACTGGGTGACCTTCGAGGAGGCGCACGTGGCGGAATTCCGCGACCCGCCGAACGTGCAGCGCGCGCCGGCGGGCAAGGAGATCAAGGCGATGCTGCTCGCCGGCGAGATCGATGCCGCGATCCTTGGCGCCATCCCGACCGAGCCCAATCTCAAGCCGCTGATCCGCGATCCGGAAGCGGCGGGCAAGCGCTGGAGCGAGAGCCACGGCGGGATCCAGCTCAACCACCTGGTGGTGGTGCGCACCAGCCTGCCGAAATCCGTTTCCGACGAGGTCTACCAGATCCTCGTCGACAGCAAGAAGGCCGCAGGGGATGCGCCGATGCTCCCGCACGGCGTCGACGCCAACCGCCGCAATTTCGAGCTGGCGATCGACTGCGCCTACAAGCAGCGTCTCATCCCGAGGCGCTTCACCGTGGAGGAACTGCTCGCATGAAACTCATCGTGGCGCTCGTCGCAGCGCTGGTCTCGACGGCGGCGTCGGCGCAGGCGTATCCGACCAAGCCGGTACGCATCGTGCTGCCGTTCGGCCCCGGCGGCGTGGCGGACATCACCACGCGCACCATCGCGCCGAAGATGGGCGAGGCGCTCGGCCAGCAGATCATCGTCGACAACATGCCCGGCGCCGGCGGCATCCGCGCCTCCGAGACCGTGGCGCATGCCGAGCCCGACGGCTACACGATCCTTCTTCTCACCAACGGCAACGCGGTGAGCAAGGCGCTCTTCAAGTCGCTGCCGTACGACCCGGCCAACGACTTCGCCATGATCTCCACCGTCGGCTTCTTCAGCATGGTGATCGTCACCGGCGGCAAGTCGGACCTGCGCACGCTGGGCGATGCGATCGCCAAGGCGAAGGCGAATCCCGGCAAGATGAACATCGCGACCATCATCCCCGGCGGCACGCAGCACCTCGCGGGGGAGCTGTTCCGCTCGATGGCGGGCATCGACGCGCTCGTCATCCCGCACAAGACGACGCCCGAGGTGGTCACCTCGACGATGAACGGCAACGTGGACCTGGCGGTCGACTTCATCACGCCGCTCATCTCCGGCATCAAGTCCGGTTCGCTGCGCGCGCTCGCCGTGACGGCGGGCAAGCGCGCGCCGCAGCTGCCCGACGTGCCGACGGCGATCGAAGCCGGCGTGAAAGGCTACGACGTCGCCTCGTGGAACGCGCTCGCCGCGCCGGCGAAGACGCCGCAGCCGATCCTCGACAAGCTGCACGATGCGCTCGTCAAGGCGCTCGCCGCGCCGGAAGTGCAGAAGCGCTTCAGCGACCTCGGCGTGGAAGGCCGCGCCAGCTCGCCGGAGGAGCTGAAGCGGTTCTACGAATCCGAGACCCGGCGCTGGACCAAGGTGGTCGAGGACGCGAAGATCCCGAAGCAGTAATTCGGGGACAGAGCCCTAACTGGTTCGGGGACGTAGCCCAGGGGAATTAGGGCTCCGTCCCCGAATTTATTTCAGGTTCTTCGCAAGGAACTCCATCGTCCGCTTCCAGGCGAGGTCGGCCGCAGCCTTGTCGTACTTCAGCATGTCGAGCTTCTTGGTGTCGGCGGTCTCGTTGGCGAAGGCGTGCTTGGCGTTGTAGCGATGGAACTCGAACTTGACCTTCGCGTCACGCAGCTTCTTCTCGAGCGCATCGACGCCGCTGATGGCGAAGGCCTGGTCCTGCGTGGCCCAGTGGCCCAAGAGCGGCATCTTGATCTTCGACGCGTCGACGTACTCGAGCGGCGGGTAGCCGTACCAGATGACGCCGGCATCCGCTTCCGGCACGTTGACCGCCGATAGCACGGTGAGCGCGCCGCCCATGCAGAAGCCGGTGACGCCGACCTTGCTGCTGTCCTTCTTCAGGTACTGCACCGCGCCGCGGATGTCCTGTCCCGCGGCGTCGCCGAAGTTGAGGCCCTGCATCAGGTGCTGCGCCTCGTTTGCCTCGAGCGCCACCTTGCCGCGATAGAGGTCGGGCACTAGCGCGCGGTATCCCGCCTTCGCGAGCTTGTCGGCGACGCCCTTGATCTGGTCGTTGAGCCCCCACCATTCCTGGATCACCACCATCGCCGGCGCTTTCGATCCGGCGGCCGGCTCGGCGAGATAGCCGTTCACGCTCTTGCCGTCGGGTCGTTTGAAGCTGACCATGTTTCCCATCGAGCACC
>DATDCR010000580.1:0-7939 GCA_036524215.1 Burkholderiales bacterium | reverse complement strand
GATCGAGATGGCGCCGCAGCGCCGGCAGGATGTCCTCCGGCTTGATGCCGACGACGTAGCGGAGCTGGCAGGTGGCGCTCGCGCGCGGGGGAATGGCGTTTACCGGCTTGTCGGGATTGCCAGTGACATATGCGAGCACTTCGAAGCTGCACCAGCCGAAGACGCGCTCGGCAGGCGTAAGGCCCGGCTCGCCCCAGTCGCGGTCGATCGGCGGCGCGTCTTCGCCGCCGTCGATCTCGAGATCGGCGAGCGCCGCGCGCACCGAAGGCGTGAGCGTGGTCGGACGCCACTCGGGCACGCGGATCGAGCCGCGCGCATCGGTGATCGACGCGATCGCCTGCGCGAGGAGGATGCCGGGGTTAGCGAGCACGCCGCCCCAGTTGCCGGAATGATGCGCGCCTTTGCGCAGATCGACGGTGAGGATGAAGTTCATCGCGCCGCGCGAGCCGAGGAACATCGTCGCGCGTCCCGGCTGCAGGCGCGGGCCGTCGGAGGCGATGAGCACATCGGCCGCGAGGGCCTTCCTGTTCTGCTCGCAGAATTCGCGCAGGCCCGGCGAGCCCGTCTCTTCGCCGGTCTCGAGCAGCACCTTCAGGTTGAAGCCGAGCTTGCCGCGCGTGCGCAGCACCGTCTCGATCGCGGCGAGGTTGATCGTGTGCTGGCCCTTGTTGTCCGCGGTGCCGCGGCCGTAGATGCGCTCGCCTTCCTGCTTCACTTCCCATGGTCCGATGCCGGCGCGCCATTGCTCTTCCTGGCCGCGGATGACGTCGCCGTGTCCGTAGAGAAGCACGGTGGGACGCTTCGGATCCTCGATCAGCTCGGCGATGAGGAATGGCCCGCCTTTGCCCCTCGGATTGGGGAACACCCGGCTCGCCATTCCCATCTTCGCCAGGCTCTCCGACATCTCGCTCTCGAGATACGTGTGAAGCTCGGCTTGCCGCTGCGGGTTCTGGCTCTCGGTCGGGATGGCGACGCGGCGCCCGAGGTCCCTGAGGAAGGCGCCGCTATCGAAGTACTTCTCGGCGGCGGCGATGGCGGCGGCTCGGCTCATGTCATCGAAACTCTACAAGGAAAACTGACGCCTGCGCACGACGTCATCCGGCCGGCAAGACCGGGCGTTATGGCAAGCAGCAACACCACTTAAAGGAGACTTCATGAAACTGCAAGCCATTGCCCTCGCCGCGTTCGTTGCCCTGGCCGGCTCCGCCTTCGCGCAGACCGCGCCCGCGCCGTCGGCGAAGGACACGGTGAAAGCCGACAAGGAGCAGATCAAGCAGGACAAGGAAAAGATCAAGGCCGATCGCAAGGCCGGCAACAAGGAAGCCGTGAAGGCGGACAAGGACAAGCTGGCGCAGGACAAGGCCAAGCTCAAGTCCGACCGCAAGGCGGCGAAGACGGAGAAGAAGGAAGAGAAGAAGGAAGAAAAGACGGAAACCAAGAAGTAGTTCAGCAGGAGGAGGCCGGCAGCGGTCCCGCTAATGCGGGCCGCTGCCGTTTTCCTGAGTCCCCCGTGTAGGATAAGCGCCAGGGGAGGATCCAATGAAGATACGGCGCATCGTCCTGGCGCTCGCGATTCTGTCGCTCGCGAGCACGGCCCAGGCGCAGGAATTTCCGACACGACCGGTCAGCATCGTCGTGCCGTTCTCGGCCGGCGGCCCGACCGACACCATCGCGCGCATCATGGCGCAGCGCATGACGCGCGCGCTGGGACAAAGCGTCGTGGTGGAGAACGTCACCGGCGCCGGCGGCAGCATCGGCGTCGGCAAAGTGGTGCGCGCCGCGCCGGACGGCTACACGCTCGGCATCGGCCACATCGGCACGCACGTGGTGAACGGCGCCATCTATCAGCTCTCCTACGACTTGCTCAAGGACCTCGCGCCGATCGCGATGATCGCGGCCAATCCGCAGATCATCGTCTCGAAGAATGCCGTGCCCGCGACCGACCTGCAGCAGCTCGTCGCCTGGGTTCGGGCTAACCAGGACAAGGTTTCCATCGCCACCGGCGGCGCGGGAACGCCTGCGCATGTGAGCGCGGTGTACTTCCAGAAAGTCACGGCGACGCAGCCACAGATCGTGCACTACCGCGGCGCCGCGCCGGCGATGCAGGACATCCTCGCCGGCCACATCGATCTCACCTTCGACCAGGCGGCGAACTCGCTCCCCCAGGTGCGCGCCGGAAAGATCCGGCCTTACGCGGTGACGTCGAAGACGCGCCTGCTGGCAGCGCCGGAGATTCCCACAGTGGATGAAGCCGGATTGCCCGGTTTCTACATGTCGGTGTGGCACGGCATCTGGAGCGCCAAAGGCACGCCGAGCAGCGTGATCGCGAGGCTGAACGCCGCGATCATGGAATCGCTCGCCGATCCCGCCGTGCGCCAGCGCCTCGCCGACCTCGGCCAGGAGATTCCCGCGCCCGAGCAGCAGTCGCCCGCCGCGCTGGCGGCGCATCACAAGGCCGAGATCGAGAAGTGGTGGCCTGTGATCAAGGCCGCCGGCATCAAGGCCGAATAAGGATCAGATCACGCCGGCGATGCCGGCGATCGCTCCGGCGCCGAGGAGCCACAGGGGATTCAGCTCCGTCGTCAGCACGACGGCGACCGAGACGGCGGCAAGGGCGTAGCCGCCCCAGTCGTGGCTCACGGTCGTGAGCAGCAGCCAGCAGCTGCCGAGCATGAAGCCGAGCGCAACGGGCGCGAGCCCGCGCCGGAACGCGAGCGCGGGCCGCGAGTCCGCGTGCTTGGCGTGCAGCACGCTCGCCACGTAGGAGAACGCGCTCGCGGGCAGCAGCACGCCAAGCGTGGTTGCAATCGCGCCGAGCCAGCCCGCCGCATGCAGGCCGAGGATCGTCACCCAGAGCGCGTTCGGGCCGGGGGCGGCCTGCGCGATGGCATAGAGGTCGGCGAACTCGCGCGCGCTGACCAGGCCTTTCTCGTCGACGACGTAGCGGTACATGTCCGGCATCACGGTGCTCACGCCGCCGATCGCCAGGCAGCCGAGCAGCAGGAAATGCCAGAAAAGCGCGATTACCTGCGCCATGCCCACAGCATCGCGAACGGCGCGAGCGCGCCCATCACGTAAAGGAGCGGCCAGCGCAGGAGGCCGACGCCGGCGAACGCGAGCAGCATGAAGAGCCACGGCAGGAGCCGCCGCGGCAGCGCCGCCGCCATGCTCACCGCGTTGGCGAGCAGCAGTCCCGCGGCCACTGCCGCCATGCCGGCGAGCGCGTGCTGCAGCAGCGTGACGCTGCTGAAGCTGCGGTAAAGGAGGCCCAGGCAGACGAGGATCACGAGCGGCGCTGCGAGCAGTCCACCGGTAGCGGCGAGCGCCCCGCGCAGCCCGAAAAAGCGATAGCCGATCATGAATGCCAGGTTGTAGACGTTCGGCCCGGGCAGGATCTGCCCGATCGCCAGGCCCTCGAGGAGCTCCTGGTCGGTGAGCCAGCGCTTGTCCTGGATCAGCACGCGGCGCATCCAGAACAGCACCCCGCCGAAGCCCGAGATGCCGATGCGCGCGAAGGTCATGAAGATTTCGCGCGTGCTGCGTGGTACAGCGGTCATCGGCAGATAATACGGTGGTACCCCGTCATAACAAACTTCAGGCATGAACCCTTACCAGTCTGCTCCCGCTCGCCGAAAGCTCACCCTCGTTGGTTTCCTCGTCGTCATCGTCGTCGTGCTGCTAGCCGGCATGTATTACCTTCGCGGCCGGCTCGAATTCCAGCCGCCGAAGATCCAATTGACGCCGGACTCGGACGTGTTCGGCACGGCCCCCTTGGAAATCAGCATCGCCGACCAGGGCGCCGGCTTGAAATCCGTGACAGTCACCCTTTCTTCCGCCGGCAAGGATTCCACGCTCGCCGCCGACGCTTACTCGACGCCGGTGGGCGAGAAGAAGATCAGCCTGGCGCTGGCGAAGGTTCCCGGCGTGAAGGAAGGCCCAGCGACGCTCCGCGTGGTCGCGCGCGATGCCTCGCTCGGGAGCTGGTTCCGCGGCAACGAGGCAGTGCTCGAGAAGCAGCTGACGATCGACCTGACGCCTCCAAACGTGGAGCTCATCGCCGATGACCGCTACATCAACTTCGGCGGCGTGGGCGCCATCGTGTACAAGGCCTCTCCCGACACGGCCAGGAGCGGCGTAAAGGTCGGCGACTACTTCTTCCCCGGCTTCCAGGCCCAGGTGAAGGACCATCCCGATCACTTCTTCGCCCTCTTCGCCCATCCGTATAACGCCGCGCCAGAAGCCAAGGCCGTGCTCGTCGCGACCGACAAGGCCGGCAATACGCGCGAGCTGCGCCTCGCCTACGAGCTGAAGAACGTCAAATACAAGAAGAGCACCATCGCTCTGACCGACAACTTCCTGCAGAACAAGGTGGCGCCTTTGCTCGCCGACGCTGCCGCGCGCCAGGGCTCGCCGAAGGACGTGTTCGTCGCGGTGAACAAGCGCCTGCGCAAGGAGAACGAGGACAAGATCACCGCCGTGACGACGAAGTCCTCGCCGAGCATGCTCTGGAAAGGCGCCTTCACCCAGTTGAGCAACTCGAAGGTCGAGGCGAACTTCGCGGACCTGCGCACTTACGTCTACAACGGCGAGCCGGTCGACACCGCCTATCACCTCGGCTATGACCTCTCGGTCACCAAGCACTATCCGGTCGAAGCGGCCAATAGCGGCACCGTGGCCTTCGCGGGCGATCTAGGGATCTACGGCAACTGCGTCATCCTGGATCACGGCCTGGGCCTCTTCACGCTGTACGGACACATGAGCTCCATCGACGTCAAGGCCGGCGATGCCGTGCAGCAGCGCCAGGCCCTCGGCAAGTCCGGTGAGACGGGCCTCGCCGCCGGCGATCACGTGC
The DNA here is from genome assembly GCA_036524215.1 of Burkholderiales bacterium. Classification (GTDB taxonomy): domain Bacteria; phylum Pseudomonadota; class Gammaproteobacteria; order Burkholderiales; family SG8-39; genus SCGC-AG-212-J23. Next base: position 3,087 of record DATDCR010000580.1, on the reverse strand, counting down.
ACTTCGGCGTGTACCTGGATGGCGTTGCCGTCCTTCCGGTCGAATGGTGGGATGCCAAGTGGATCACCGACAACATCCAGCCCAAGCTCGAAGGCCGGACCGGCGACGAGATCGCCACCGCTCAGGCGCCCAAGAAGAAGGCGCGCAGCGGCGTGCGCAAGCGCCGGCGCTAGCTATTCCGCCTTGATTCCCGCCGCCTTGGCGATGCGGGAGAACTTGGCGATCTCGCTCTTGATGTGAGCCGACACCTGCTCGGGTGAGCTCGAGGCGACGGTCAGGCCTTGCGCGCCGAGCTGCGACTGGACGTCGGATCGCGCGAGGACCTTGACGCTCTCGGCGTTCAGGCGACTGATGATGGGCGCGGGTGTGCCGGCGGGCGCGAGGAGCGCGAACCAGGAGAGGATCTCGAAGCCCGGCAGGCCGGCTTCGGCGAGGGTCGGCACCTCGGTGAGCATGCCGGCGCGCGCGGCGCTGGTGACCGCGAGCGGCTTCACCTTGCCGCCCTTGAGCTGGCCGCCGATGTCGGTGAGGTTGGCGAACATCATCGAGACTTCGCCAGCCACGACCGCGGTGACCCCCGGCGGCGAGCCCTTGTAAGGGACGTGGACGACGTTGAGGCCTGCCATCGACTTCAGCAGCTCGCCGCAGAAGTGGTGCGTGCTGCCGTTGCCGGCGGACGCATAGTTCAGCTTCCCCGGCTGCGACTTCGCCAGCGCGATGAGCTGCTCGACCGACCCGGCGGGCAAGGAAGGATTGACGATCAGCACATAAGGCACGCTCGCCACCATGCTGATCGGCGCGAAGTCGTTGACCGCGTCGTAGGGCAGCTTCGCGTAGAGCGCCGGGTTGGAGCCGTGCGTCGAGTTGTTGCCCATGAAGAGCGTGTACCCATCGGGCGCCGAGTGCGCGGCGGCTTCCGTGCCGAGCGCGCCGCCGGCGCCCGGACGCGCTTCCACGACGATCGGCTGCCCCAGCGCCTCGGAAAGGCGATTGCCGACGATGCGGCTGATGACGTCGGTCGCGCTGCCCGGGGCTTGCGCGATGATGATGCGCAGCGGCTTGGCCGGATAGGTCTGGGCGAGGACGGGAGACGCGCCGATAGCCGTGAGCACTACGGCGCGGGTGAACGCTAGGAGGGCGGTACGCATAAGGCATCGTACACCGCCGATCTCAGCTCCCGCTTGCGCCGAAGCGGCGCGGTCAGGACTGCGTAAAGAACCGCAGCATCTCGCGGCTCGCGTCGGGGCCCATCGGGTCCGCGTAAGACCCGCTCGAGCTGCCGCCTGACCAGGCGTGACCGGCGCCGTGGACGAGCCAGTGCTCGAGCACCGCACGTCCGTCGGCATTCCAGTGGGTCGTTCGCGTGTAATCCCGGCCGTTCGCCCGCCCCTTCTCGACTTTTTCAAGCGTGCCGACCATGGCGTGCTCGCCGTTGCTCGGGTGCACCGTGGTGTCGCCGTCGCCGTGAAACACGATCATCGGGATGCCGCGCGCGGCGGAGGCGCCGCGCGCCCTGCCCGCGGGCTTGCCTTGCATCGCCGCTAGCGCTGACGGCAGATCGCTCGCCGCGGCGTAGCCGAGGCCGGAATGAATGCCCATCGCCGCATAGAGCTCGGGATGGGTGACGCCCATGACGGCGGCCATGGCGCCGCCGGCCGAGAGCCCGGCCACATAAGTGCGCCGAGCGTCCAGGCCATGGCGCGCAATGACTTCGCGCGTGATGCCGGCAATCAGCGAAGGCTCGCCTTCGCGCCGCTGGTGTGCAGGCTGGAACCAGTTCCAGCATGCGGAGACGTTGGCCTTGGAGGATTGCGCGGGATAAACGACCGCGAAGCCGAGCTCGTCTGCGAGCCGGTTCATGCGCGTGCCGGCCGCGAAGTCTTCCGGATCCTGCTTGCAGCCGTGCAGCATCACGACGAGCGGCATGCCCCGTGTGGCATGCATCGGCGGAAGGTAGGTGCTGTAGCTTCGGCTGCCCGCGGCGTTGGCAAATACGGCAGTGGGCATCCGGTCGTGCTGCGGCCGCCGATCAGGTCTCGGGCGGGCGCCAGGTTGGCGGCGGGGAGCGCCCGCGCCCACCGCGCGCTGAATGGCGGCGGTCGCTTCCAGGAGCTTGCCCGAGCGAAGAAGGCGCGTTGCGCGCATGAGGCCGGCAGGGAATTTCAGGTTCAAGTCGTTTCCTTCAGTGGATTCGATCGGAGAGAGCGTCCTTCACCGCGCGAGGGGCTTGCAGGGCGCCGAGGACCGTCAATGAAGCAATAGCCGCGCGCGCGAGCTCCGGCGTTACGTCGCTGGCGATGATCGCGAGGCCCAGCACCTTTATTTCAAGCTTCTCCCCGGCTTTACGCGCCGCCTCGAGATCGGCCTTCGTGAATTGCTGGAGCCCGAGGGTCAGCGTGCGTCGCGCGACCGTCTGTTTCACGGCGTCCGCGTGCGTGGCGAGCTGATTGCGGATGGCGGTGCGGATGAAATCCGTCCGGTTTCCGTAGAAGCCTTCGCCCACGAGCAAGTCGATCTGCCCGAGGTCGATCACGCCTAGGTTGATCGTCAGCTTCTCGCTCTCTACCGGGGCTACCATCTGTTCACCATCCTATCACCATCCAGGTGGATGGTACAACCCTGATCGTCCAAGGGTGGTGCCGGTCTTGCTCTAACCGGCGATGGACCCGAAACCCGAGAAGCCGTTGTCCCCGTTCATGAGCCCTTTCGCCCTCTGGACGGACTTCACACTCAAGCTTTGGGGATTCGGCCGGCCGTCTGCTCCCTCAAACGTGCCGGAAAAAACTGCCGCGGTTGCCGTCATCCCGACGGCTGATGCGCCCTCGCCGCCACGCCCGCGAAAGCGGTCCGCGCGCGCAGGGAAAGCTGCTCAATCCAGGGGCAAGCGCAAGCGCGTCATTCGATCACGCGGTCGGCGCGCGAAATGATCGAACGCGGCACCGTCAGCCCTAGCGCCCGGGCCGTCTTCGCATTGACGAAGAGCTCCATCTTGCTCACCTGCTGCACGGGAAGGTCCGCGGGCTTGTCACCGCGTAGCACGCGCCCGGTATAGATGCCGGCCAGCCGGTGCGATTCCTGGAAGCTGCC
>DATDCR010000579.1:0-1965 GCA_036524215.1 Burkholderiales bacterium | reverse complement strand
GGCGCCGGGGCCGCGCTCCTCGTCGGCACGCTCGTCTTCAGTCTCGGCGAAGTGATCTTCAGCTCGGCGGTGCCCGCCGCGGTGGCGCGCCTCGCGCCGCCCGGGCAACGCGGCGCCTACCAGGGCGGCTGGACGCTGGTCGCCTCGCTCAGCATCGGCAGCGCGCTCGTGCTGAGCGGCCTCGCCAGCAGGCTGATCGGCTGGCAGGGCGCCTGGCTCGCCGTTGCCGCGCTGGCCATCGCCGCGGCCGTGGGACTAAGCGCGCTAAGGCGCTTCTTCCACGACTGAGAAAATGGTGACTGTCACCATTTTCTTTCCCGCTAGAACGCCAGCGTCGCGTTCAGGCCAAGGCCCCAGTCGGGGCTGCCGCGAGCGAAGCCCTTGAGGAAGTAGGCCTGGGTGCGCCAGTTGCCTTCCAGCTTGTGCGTCCAGAATGCGGTCAGCTCGCGCAGCGGGGCGGGCGCCGGATTGCCGCCCTGGCGCGCATCGAAGGCGAGGCCGACGCTGTCGACGCCATCCATGCGATGGCTGACGCCGACGCCGATGTTCGCCACGTTCTGGAAATCCACGATCGGCGAATTGCCGAAGATGGTGTAGCCGAGGACGCCGAACAGCGTATTGCGATCCATCTGCTGGAAACCGTCGACCTGGAACGAGAAGTCGTTGCTGCCGGTACCGAGGCCTTGCGCTTCGTCGCCGGTGGCGAGCTTCACCTTTCCCGTCAGGCCGACGCCCGAGCGGCTCACGCTGCCCGAATACATCGTATAGGTCGCCGACAGGGTGGAATCGCCGATGCCTGAAACGGTGCGCGAGTCGGTCTGCGAGCGGCCGCGCTGCGAGCCCGTGAGGTGCAGCAGGTCGTCGATGGCGTTGCCGTTGTCGATACGGCCCGCGCCCGGGATCACCGCGCGCGGACCGTTGATGCGCAGGTAGGGCACGGTGGCGCGGAACGACCAGGCGTCGCCTTCATAGCGGGCGATGACCGGGATGGTGACGATCGAGGTGCTGTTCGAGCCGCCGTAGGTGCCGGTGGTGTAGTTGATGCCGGTCCCGACGCTTACTTCGCCGGCCGCGAGCGCCATGGGGGCGAACGCGAGCAGGGCGAGTCCGCTGATTCGCCTCATCCGCGCCCCGAACGCTCGGGCCGCTCAGGCTTTTCCGGCCGTTCCGGCTTTTCCGGCCGCTCGTGCTTCTCGAAATGCTCGGGCCGTTCGACGCGCTCGCGGTGCACGCGTTCGAGCTTTTCCCGCTGGGCGACGTCACGCGCGTGCGCCGTGGCTTTCTCGGAGCGGCGCAGGTCGCCGAGCTTCACGCCCATCGCATTGGCGATCTCGCCCCAGCCTTTGCCGGCAGCGCGCTGCGCCAGGACGTCGTTGAGCGCCGTCTGAAGCTGCTGCGTGGTCGGCTTGGTAATGCCTTGCTTGGTCAGCTCGGCTTGCGTGAGGAGGAGGGCGTTGTTCACCTCGCCGCCGCCCATCTTGCCCGTCGGTGTCTTGAACGTGGTGCCGGAGATGGTGAAGTCGGAGCCGCTGCGCAGGCCGCTGATGAGCGTCTTCGCATTCGCTTCCGAGCCGGCGAGCGTCGTGTACTTGTCGACGAGCTGGTCGTTCGACTGTGCGCTCGCCATCTCGATGCCGGCGATCCAGCCCACCGCCAGCGTGGCGAGGGCGACAAAGGTCGTGAACAGGCGTTTTCTAGGCATTGGGAAATCTCCACTGAAGGACTTGTGCCGCGATGCTAAAGCGCGACGCGCGCCGGCCTTAAGGCCGTACGTCACGCAAGGTCTGCTCCTTTCGGACTACGCCGCGTGTCACCTCGCTCAGCGATTCGAGGAAGGCGATGAGCTCGCTCCTTTCGAGCGCCGTCAGCAGCGGCCCGTGGTGGCGCAGCACGTCGTCGAGCGTCGCATGGCGGCCATCATGCATATAAGGTGCGGTCCTCGCCACCTCGCGCAGCGCCGGGATG
>DATDCR010000578.1:0-6415 GCA_036524215.1 Burkholderiales bacterium | reverse complement strand
TCGATCACCGCCTGGCCGCCGCCCTTGTAGGGCACGTGCTCGAGCCGCGTGCCGGTGCGCTGCTTCAGGAGCTCCGCCACGAGGTGCGTGGTGTTGCCGGTGCCCGAGGTGCCGTAGGAAAAGGGCTTGCTCTTCGCCTGGGCGATGAGCTCGCCCAGGGTCTTCACGCCGGCCGAGGGATGCGCGACGAGGATCAGCGTCGCGTCGCCGAGCTTGGTCACCGCGGCGAAGTCGCGCAGCGTGTCGAACGGGATCTTCGCGTAGACGTGCGGATTGATCACCAGCGTGCCGTCGTAGCCGAGGAGCAGCGTGTAGCCGTCGGACTCGGCCTGCGCCGCCGCGTGCGTGCCGACGTTGCCGCCGGCGCCGGGGCGGTTCTCGGCGATCACCTGCTGGCCGAGGCGCGCGCCGAGCGGCTCGGCGACGACGCGCGCGCTGTTGTCGGCGACGCCGCCGGGCGTGAACGGCACGATGATGCGCAGCGGCTTCGCCGGCCAGTCCTGCGCAGCGGCGCTCATTACAATGGCCGCGAGAAGAATCCCGAGAGCAATTTTCATTGAAGGTCGAGCTCCGTTATGCGCCGCTTCCCCTGATCGGCGCGATCGCCGTTCATTACTGGTTCGTCGTCTTCGACGATGCCGGTGCCTGCCACCGCTGGGAAGTATGGCAGACGGCCAATGCCGGCGGTCGAAGCTTCGGCCACGTTCATTGCGACCTCAAGACGCCGCAGGCCGACGTCGGCGGCGGGCCGACGCGCGTTGCCGCCGTGTGGGAGGGCGCGGAAGCCGAGCGCATCGCCGCCGTGCTGCGCGAGCCCGAGCGCTATCCGCATTGCAACAAGTACCGCTACTGGCCCGGCCCCAACAGCAACAGTTTCGTCGCCTGGGTGCTGCGCCAGGCAGGCGTCGAGTACGCTCTGCACTGGAGGGGGATCGGGCAAGGATGGATCGGCAGGAAGAAAGACGCATAGCGCTGCGCGAGGCGCGCGTCGCCGACGCCGCCGCGCTCGCTGAAATCCACATTGCCGCCTGGCGCGCGGCTTACCGCGGCTTGATGCCGGACGACTATCTCGCCGCCCTGTCGCTCGACGAGCGCACGAAGATGTGGGCAAGCGGGCTCGCCCGGCCCTCGCCTGCGCAATCCGTCATTGCCGAGATCGACGGCGTAGCCGCAGGCTTCTGCCTGTTCGGACCATCGAGGGATGAGGAGCCGCCGGAGGTGGCCGAGATCTACGCCGTGAACATCCATCCACAGTTCTGGCGCCGCGGCGCTGGCCGCGCCCTTTGCGAGCACGCAGCACGCGAAGCGGCAGCGCGGGAACATACGACGCTCACGCTTTGGGTGCTGCGCGACAACCAGCGGGCGCGGCGCTTCTACGAAAGCCTCGGCTTCGCGCGCGACGGCGCCGAGAAGACCGACACCAAGCTCATCGGCAGCCCGCTCCACGACCTACGTTATCGAAAGGACATCAAATAACCGCAAAGCCAAAGGTGCTGGCGGCGCTGCGCCCGCAGGGCGTGGTCGCCGTGCAGCGCGCCGTCGGCGCGTACGTGGATCCGATCGGCGTGTACACATACGACGAGGCGCTCGCGGCGTTGCGCAGCCGGCAGGACGTCGATCTGGTGATCTGCGGCGTGTTCTTCGACGAGACGCGCATGTTCGACCTCCTGCGCGCGGTAAGGCAGGAATTCCCCGACATCCCTTTCGTCTGCTGCCGCGTCGGCGAGCGCGAGCTGCCGCCGGTGAGCCTCGAGGCGATCGGCATCGCGGCGAAGAGCATGGGCGCCGCCGGCATCATCAGCCTGCCGCTGCTGCAGCCCAACGACATCGCCGACCAGGAATTCCGCAGCTTCGTGCTGCGGCACGTACGGCGCCGGCCCTAAATGGGGACAGACCCTATTTTTCTCATCTAGGCGCTTATCAGGAGCGCCACCGGGAACTCTGCGAGCAGCATACCGAGCGCCGTATGGCCGCCGCGATGCTCGCGTCCGGTCAGAACGTCGCGGTAGTTGCCCTGCGGCAGAGTTAACGCGGCGTCGCCCCAGAAGGAGCCGATCGGCGCCGGAGCGTCCTTCAGTCGGGCGGCAAAAAGCCGCGGCGCCACGGCGACCAGCGTGCGGTTGCCGGCGGCGAGCGAAAACGCGATCACGTTCTCCTCGTAGCCGGCGTCGGCATGGATGGGTGAATAGCGGCCGCCGTGGAAGAGCGCCGGGTGCGCCTTGCGCAGCGCGAGCCCCTGGCGGATGACGTGCATCTTGGCCCGGCCGTCGGAAAGGTTTGCCAGCAGCTCGGCCGCCGATGGCGGGCGCTTTTCCAGCTGGTCGAGAAATGCTGCCCTGACCCCGAATTGCACCGGGCGGCGGTTATCGGGGTCGACGAGGCTGAAGTCCCAGAGCTCCGTGCCCTGGTAGTAATCCGGCACGCCCGGCGAGGCCACCTTGACCAATGCCTGGGCGAGGGACACCAGGTAGCCGAGATGGGCGAGCCGCGGCACGACCTCGTCCAGGTCCTTTGCGAAGAGCGGATTGGCGAGCGACTCGGTGACGAAGCGCTCGAGCGCCGCCTCGTAGTCGCTGTCGGGGTTGATCCAGCTCGTGCGGACTTTGGCTTCGCGCGCCGCCTTCAGCATGTACGCCTTGAGCCGTTGCGCATCTGCGGGCCAGACGCCGACCAGCGCCTGGTAGAAGTGGTACTCGTCGCCGCGCGAGGGCGCCTCGTCGGTGCGATGGCTGCGATTCATCACGCTCCAGCGGCGCAGCCACATGCGCCAGGTCGACGACAGCTCGGAAAGCACGGCGAGGCGCGCGCGCACGTCTTCGGAGCGCTTGGTGTCGTGCGTCGAGCTCGCGAGCATGGTGATCGGCCAGTTCTTCGCGCGGTCCTCGCTCGCGGCATGAAAGGCCTTCAAGGACAAGCCGAAGTGGCCCGGATGGCCGCCCACCTCGTTGAGCGCGATGAGGCGGTTGTAGCGGTAGAAAGCCGTGTCCTCGACGCCCTTCGCCACCACCGGCGCGGTGAATTGCTGGAAGCGCATCGCGAAGCGCAGCATCTCCTGGCGCCGCTGCCCCCTGGGCGGCGCCGCGTCGAGGGTGAGAACGCCGTGGATGAAGTCGAACACGCTCGGATCGGCGCTGTGGCTCGCGCGCTTGGCGGCGTTGACCGCCCAGTCGATCCACTTGCGATCGCTGTCCGAGACGCCCCGCTCGCTGACGTAAGTCCGGTAGACGGGAAAGCGCGCGGCGATCTCCGCCAGCGCCTTGCGCAGGCCGCTCGCCGTGTGGTCGCGCGTGAAGCGATTGCCGGCGGCAATGCGCGCGAGCCAGTTGGAAAGCATGTGGAGCTCGGCCGCGAGCGTCGTGCCCATGATGAGGTGGCGGCTCGCAACGGCGATGTCCTCGAATCTGGCGCGCTCGCCGGTGAAGCGCTCGTAGACGCGCTCGAAGCGCGCCTCGGCCGAGCGGTCGATGAAGACGCCGGTGAGCACGTTGGCGTAGCGATAACCGGTGGTACCGTGGATCGGCCAGTCCTTGAGCAGCGGCTCGTAGTCGGCGAGGATCTTCTCGACCACGATCCAGGGGCGCACGAAGGCCTCGTTCAGCCGCTCGAGATACGCCTTCGGATCGGCCAGCCCGTCGGGATGGTCGATCCGAAGGCCGTCGATGCCGCCGCCTTTCGCCAAGCGGCAGAGGAGCCCGTGCGTCGCCTCGAACACCGTGCGGTCCTCGACGCGGATGCCGGCGAGGTCGGTGATCTCGAAGAAGCGCCGGTAGTTGATCTCGTCGGAGGCGACGCGCCAGTAGGCAAGCCGGTAGTGCTGCTGCTCGAGCACGCGGTGCAGCGCCATCGGATCCTTCACCGGCTTCAGGAACAGGCTGCTGCGCGCATTGAGCGGGAAGCGATGGTCGAAGTAGCGCACGCTCCAGCGTCCGCCCTGCTTCTCCAGCTTGAGCTCGCCCGCTTCCAGCGCCTCGCCGTAATGCTTGCCGAGCACCGGCAGCAGGAGCTTGCCGCCGCTCCAGTCGATGTCGAAGTAGCGCGCGTACGGCGAGGCGCGGCCTTTCTCCAGCACGTCGAGCCACCACGCGTTGTCCGCGTGCAGCACGCCCATGTGGTTCGGCACCAGGTCGGGAACCAATCCCATGCCATGACGCTTGAGTGCCTGGATGAGCTCATTGAGCTCGCGCTCGGTGCCGATCTCCGGATTTACCGCATTGTGGTCGACAACGTCGTAGCCGTGCAGGCTGCCCGGCCGCGCCTTGAGGAACGGCGAGGCGTAGAGGTGGCTGATGCCCAGGCGCGCGAGATACGGCACGAGCTTGATCGCGTCGGTGAAGCGGAAGCCCTTGTGGAACTGCAGGCGGTACGTCGCATCGGGTACGCGCTGCGGCCGGCCCGGCGCGACCGAGCGCTCGGCCATCGCCTCCGCGGTCTCCTTCAGGCGCGCATCCGTCGCCCAGGCTTCCAGTGCGAGGGGAAGCTTGCGCCGCCAGTTGGGATGCTCGTCGACCGTGCCGGGCAGGTTCGGCTGCTCGAGCACCTCGAGCATGTCCTCCGGCTGCAAGAGCGCGATCTTGCACGGCGTGCGCGCGATGAAGGCGTGCGCCGAGCGCACCGAGCGATCGAGGCCTTCGCGCTCGAGCGCCCTTGCCAGCTTCTGCTGGTCCGACTTCCGGTCGCCAAGCTCCTTCGCCTCATCGACCGACAGGTGCAGCTTGCGGCGCCAATCCAGGTCATGCGCCGCCCAGTACCCGCGCCAGGTCGGCAGGTCGTGCGTCGTCACGCAAACGAGCGCATCGCGCGGATACTCGCCCGGTGAGGCGAATTCGCCATCCGGCCTTCGCTCGAAGACGAGCGGGCGATAAGACAGCAATCCCGCCTGATTCAATTTCTGCCGAAGATCGGCCGACACCGTGCCGAGGTCCTCGCCGATCACGATGCAGCGGTGCTTGCGGCTCTGCGCCGCGAGCACCGCGATGAGATCGTCGACCGGGTAGTGCACGTAGCCGCCTTCGCTCGAGTCCGCGCCGCGCGGGATCCAGAACAGGCGCGAAAGCGCCATCACATGGTCCATGCGCAGCGCGCCGCCCTCTGGCATGTTCGCGTCCAGCAGCTCGATGAACGGGCGGTAAGCCGAAGCCTGCAAGGCGCGCGGCGAATACGGCGGCAGGCCCCAGTCCTGTCCGCGCGGATTGAACTCGTCCGGCGGCGCGCCGGCGCTGGCGTCGAGCGCGTAGGCCCGCTGGTCGGCCCACACTTCGGCGCCGCCGCGATCGGCGCCGAGCGCGAGATCGACATAGAGGCCGATCGGCATGCCGAGCTGGTGCGCGCGCCGCTGCACCGAAGCAAGCTGCGCGCGCGCGCGTTCCTGCACGTACTCGTGGAACGCGACACGCCGTGCGTTCTTCCGCGCGAACGCCCTTACCGCCGCCGAGTCCGGGTCGCGGTATTCCTTCGGCCAGCTTTCCCAGCCGCCGCCGTACTTCTCGCGCAGCGTCTCGAAGACGGCATAGGTGGCGAACTTCGGCTTCGTCGCCTTGGCCTGCCTGAAAAGGAGCTCCAGCACCTCGCGCTTCGCTTGTGCGACGCCCGGGTAGTCGACCAGCTCCGCCGCGCGCAGCCGCTGCAGCATGCGCTGAAAGGCCCGGGTGCCGACGAGCCGCTGCGCCGCCGCGCACGCCGGGTACTCCGGCAGCGCCTCGATATCCAGGTAGAGGAAATTGAGCGCGAGGCGGCTCGACGGGCTGTACGGGCTGCCCTGCGTCGCGTGCAGCGGATTCACGCCGACCACCGCCGCGCCTTTCGCCGCCGCGATCTCGAGCAGCGTGCGCAGGTCGCCGAAGTCCCCGATGCCCCAGTTGCGCTTCGAGCGCACGCCGTAGAGCTGCACCATGAAGCCCCACACGCGTCCGCCCTGCGCGAGGAGCTCCGGCTCGTAGCAGCGCCCGGGCTCGAGATTCGTCTTCGCCGGCTTCCCGGCCGGTCCCAGCGCGCGCTCCAGCGCCTCGCGCGTCTTGGGCGTGATGCGCTTCTCGCGCCCCCAGACGTCGACGTAGCTCTCGGCAATCTCCGAATTCGGGGTCAGGGCACTAATTCGCCGGTCCATTAATTAGTGCCCTGACCCCGAATTATTTGAGCCACCAGTTCACGCTCCAGGCGGAGCCTGGCGCGCCGTTGGACCAGAGGGCTTGGCTCTTCGGGAAATCATTCACTTGAACTGACGCATCACCGCAGTTGGCAACGAGCATCAGCTTGTCGTCCCATGTCACTTCAAACGCGCGCTTGCCCAGCATGCGGTAGCGGCCCGGACCGCAGGCGAGCGGGACGACGTGCTTCTGCCGCAGGCCGAGCAGATGCTTGTAGTGCGCGAGCCAGACCTGGTCGGCCTTCGCCCAGTCGAGGACGCAGGACTGGAAGG
>DATDCR010000577.1:0-6005 GCA_036524215.1 Burkholderiales bacterium | reverse complement strand
GCAGTCCATCGCGGTGTTGCCGCCGCCGAGCACGATGACGCGCTTTCCGATCTTCGTCGTATGGCCGAAGGACACCGACGAGAGCCAGTCGATGCCGATGTGGATGTTCTTCGCGGCTTCCTTGCGGCCGGGTATATCCAGATCTCTTCCGCGCGGCGCGCCGCTGTCGACGAAGATGGCGTCGTAGCCTTCGCCCATCAGTTTCTTGAGCGAGTCGATCTTGCGTTGCTTGAAAGTAACGCCGAGGTTGAGGATGTAGTTGACCTCTTCGTCGATCACTTCCAAAGGCAAACGGAAGCGCGGGATCTGCGACCAGATCATGCCGCCGGCGCGCGGGTCCTGGTCGAAGATGGTGACGTCATAGCCGAGCGGCGCGAGGTCGCGCGCGACGGTCAGCGACGCCGGGCCGGCGCCGATGCAGACGATGCGCTTGCCGTTCGATTTCTTTTTCTTGTGGGCGGAGATCCGCTTCGCGACATCGTCGTCGTCCTTGTAGTCGGCCGCGACGCGCTTCAGGCGGCAGATGGCGACCGGCTCGGGCTTGGGCGCGTTCTCTTCCTCGACGCGGCCGCGGCGACACGCCGGCTCGCACGGACGATCGCACGTGCGCCCCAGGATCCCGGGGAAGACGTTGGAGTTCCAGTTGACCATGTAGGCGTCGGAGTAGCGGCCCGACGCGATCAGGCGGATGTATTCGGGAACCGGCGTATGGGCCGGGCAGGCCCACTGGCAATCCACCACTTTGTGGAAGTAATCCGGGTCCTTGATATCAGTCGGCTGCACGAGGCTCCTGTTGAACGAAGTGAATAATTATTGTGAGCGACAGTCTACACTGAGACCGCGCGATTAAAGCTTAGTTTTCAGGCTCCTACGCAAGAATCCTGCAAGGCGCGTGGGGCCTTTGCGACGCCGCGCGGGGAACGGGCCCTAACCGGCGGCGCCGGTGCCTTCGCGCTTGCCCATCGTGCGCGCCGGGTCGACCTCGTAGAACACGTGGACGTAGTGCGAGATGACGGGATTCGTGCTCTGCACGTCGGTCTTGATGGCGCGCACGCTGCGCCATTCGCGGTAGACGGTGCCGTTCTTGCGGCGGCTCCAGGTGGTGCCCGACCAATAGCCGTCCTTCAGCACCGTGGCGTAGGTCTCGTCGTAGAACTCGGGCGTCAGCAGGCCGCTGCGGATACTGCGCTCGGGCTGGCCGATCACCTCGTCCTTCGTGCGGCCGGTGATTTCCGTGAAGGCGCGGTTCACGCTCAGGATGGTGCCGTCGGCGGACGTGATCATGATCGCCTCGGTCATGCCCTCGAGCGCGTGGCCGGCGAGGAGCATCCTCTCCTCGCTCTCCTTCAGATCGGTGACGTCGTGCGAGACGAGGAGCAGCCGCTGCGGCGTGCCGTCGGCGACCGGCTGGACGCGGCAGCGGTACTGGCGCACCCGCCCCTGCCGGTCGACGAGGCGAAGCCCGATGTCGCGCGGCTTGCCGGTGGAGGCGGCGCGCGCGAGCGCCATGCGCGCGTGCTCGGCATCGTCGGGATGGATCCGCTTGAAGCCGTCGGCGCCGTCGGCGAGCTCGGCCTGCTCGAACACCTTGCCGTAGGAAGGGCTGGTGTAGAGCCAGCGCCCCTCGTGGTCCACCATGGCGACGAGGTCGTCCGCGTTCTCGGCGATCAGGCGGTAACGGTCCTCGCTCCGGCGCAGCGCATCGCGCACCGCGGCGAGGCGGCGGTTCTGCTTCCAGACGATGAAGCCGACGACGCACACATAGGCGAGCGAGCCGGCGCCGGCGAGGAAGCTGACGAGGTGCGTGGTGTCCGGCGTGAACGCCACGCCCAGCACGACGGCGGTGATGACGGCGCCAAGCGCGCTGCAGGCGAGCGACAGCACCGCGCCGGTGCGGCCGCGGTTGACCGTCGCGTTCAGCATCGCCGCGGCAACGAGCGAATAGGTGATCCAGAGCGGGAAGCCGAGGTACGCGACCCAGGCGCCGAGCAGCGCCGAATCGAGGAACAGGTTGTCGAGCTCGGCGCGCGTCGGCTTCGACGAGCGCACGGCGCGCCAGTAGACGAGCTGCGGGTAGGCGAGGAACTGCAGCAGGAGGAGCGTCCACGCCGCGGCGCCGTCGCCGCGATCCCACACGTACAGGCCGAGCGGAAGCAGCGAGTAAGCGAAGGCCGTGGTGCGGACCAGCCGGTTCGTGCGTACGAGCGTCGGCGCGCTCATGAAACCCCCTGCGCGATTCTAGGCGAGATCAGCCGGCCTTGGCGTCGTGCGCGGAGGCGCGCGCTCCGTTTCGCGGAGAACCGACCTCGTAGAAGACGTGCACGTAATACGTTACCGCGCCGGCGGCATCCTTCACCACGCGCACGCTGCGCCATTCGCGGTACACCGAGCCGTTCTTGCGCCGGTTCCAGCAGGTGCCGGACCAGTGGCCGTCGCGCTGCACGGCGGCATACACCTCGTCGTAGAACTCGGTCGTGACGAGGTTGCTGCGCAGCGCCTGCTCCGGCTGTCCGATCGCCTCGTCGCGGCCGATGCCGGTGATCTCGGAGAAGGCGCGGTTCACCGTGCGCACGTAGCCGTCGGCCGAGGTGATCATGATGGCCTCGGTCATGCCTTCGAGGGCGTGGCCGGCGATCAGCAGCCGCTCCTCGCTCTCGCGCAGGTCGGTGACGTCGTGCAGGGCGAGCACCATGCGCGTCGCCGGCGAAGGCTCGCCTTTCACCGGCTGCAGGCTCGCCTTGTAGGCGCGCATGCGGCCGTTGCGGTCGACGAGCCGCAGCGTCAGCTCGCGCGCGCGCCCGGTCGAGGCCGAGCGCAGCACGGCGAGGCGCACATGCTCGGCATCGTCGGGATGAAGGCGCTCCAGGGCGTTGCCGCCCGGCGTGACGTGGGCGCGATCGAGCACCGCCTCGAAGGAAGGGCTGGCGTAGATCCAGCGGCTGTCGAGGTCGACGATGGCGACGAGATCCGCCGCGTTGTCGGCAAGCAGGCGGTAGCGCCCCTCGCTCTCGCGCAGGTGCTCGCGCAGCGTGTGGGCCACGCCGCCGACCGCGCAGCTATAGGCGAACGAGCCGAGGAAGCAGAGCGCGGTGACGAGGGTGCTGGTGTGCTCGAGGACGCGGAAGCCGGCGAGCGCGAGCCCGAGCGCGGCGGCCGCGCCGAACACGACCACGGCCCACAGGCCGCGCTTCACGCCGAAGACCACCGTGGCGTTCAGCGTGGTGCTGAAGAGCGCCGCGTAGGCGAGCCACAACGGAAAGTGCAGCGCGCCGATCCATACGCCGAGCAAGGCCGCGTCGACATAAAGATTGATCTGCTCCGCGCGGCGCGGATCCCGCGCGCGGCGCGCGAGCAGGTAGACGAGGTGCGGATAAACGAGGAACTGCAGCGCGAGGGCGATCCAGTAAAGCGGGCCGAGGCCGCGTTCCCAGCCGTGAATCGCGAGGACGACGAAGCTGTAGGCGAACGATCCCGCGCGGATGCGGTAGTTGATCCGCACCATGGGATGTAATGGGCTGCTGCGCATGACGAAAGCCTAGGGCTTAAGGGAGCGAAAGCTTGTCAAGGTCTGTGAGCCCCGGCGGCGGCGCGCTATAGTCGGCGCATGACCTCCCAGCTCGACTCCCTCCGCAGCCAATCCCTGGTCGTCGCCGACACCGGCGACATCGAAGCCGTCGCGAAATGGAAGCCGCAGGACGCGACGACGAACCCTTCGCTCCTCCTCACCTCGGCGCAGGACCCGCGCTTCCGCCCCTTGGTGGACAACGCGATAAAAGAAGCGCGCGGCGATACGACGATGGCGATGGACGGTCTCTTCGTGCAGTTCGGGCGCGAGATCCTGAAGCACGTCGCCGGCCGCGTCTCGACCGAAGTTGACGCCAGGCTGTCATTCGACGCCGAAGGCTCGGTAGCGCGGGCGCGGCGCCTGATCCAGCTCTACGAGAAGCACGGCGTGGGGCGCGAGAAGATCCTGATCAAGCTGGCGGCGACGTGGGAAGGCGTGCGCGCCGCCGGCGAGCTCGAGCGCGAAGGCATCCACTGCAACATGACGCTGCTCTTCTCGTATGCGCAGGCCATCGCCTGCGCCGACGCGGGCGTGACGCTGATCTCGCCTTTCGTCGGCCGCATCTACGACTGGTACCGCGCCGCGCGCAAGGTGGACGACATCCCGATCGCGGAGGATCCGGGCGTGGCCTCCGTGGTGCGCATCTACAACTACTACAAGAAGCACGGCTACAAGACGCAGGTGATGGGCGCGAGCTTCCGGAAGACGGAGCAGATCCTCGCCCTCGCCGGCTGCGACCTCCTCACCATCGCGCCCGATCTCCTCGACAAGCTGTCGAAGGCGCCGGGGCCGGTGGAGCGCAAACTGTCGGTCGAAAAAGCGCGCGCGGAGAAGGTCGACAAGATCGCGATGGACGAGAAGACCTTCCGCTGGATGCACAACGACGACCAGATGGCCACCGACAAGCTCGCCGAGGGCATCCGCCGCTTCGATGCCGACGCGCGCAAGCTCGAGCGCCTGATCATCTCGCTCTCCGCCGCCACCGCCGCCGCAGCCTAATTCGGGGTCAGGGCACTAATTCGATGTCCTGGAAGAAGCTCTGGCTTCTGTTCACCGTGATCTGGGTTGTCGTCTCGGCCCTCAACGCCGGAACCATCATCGCCTTCTCGCCGGACGAGTCGGAGAAGGCGTGGCGGCCGATCATCCTCGGCGTCGCCGTGCCGCTCGTGCTCTACCTGCTGGGGATGGGCTGGGAGCTGCTGCGCCGGAAGCGCGTCGACAAGCCGAATTAGTGCCCTGACCCCGAATTAGCGCAGCTGGCGCACGCGCTCGAGCTGGGCGGCGGCGCGCTGCGCTTCGGCCTGCACCTGCTTGCGCGCGGTCTCGGTCTCGGCGAGCGGGACGAGGAGCTCGCGCGCGACATGCCCTTCGAGGCGCTTCTCGGCCTCGGGCATGCTGAAGAGGATGTCGTCGAGCGCCTTGAACTTGAGGCCGAGGCTGAAGTACTCGTCCTCGACGCGCTTCTTGAGCGCGACGGCATCGCGCAGCCACGCGCTGTTGCGGCTCGAGGCATGCGCCATGTGCCCGGCGAGCGCCTGGCGGCTCGCGGCGACGTCGCGCTCCAGGCGCTCGATCTCCACGCGCCGGCGCACGATCTCGCGCGCGCCGATGATGTAGTGCTCCGCCGCGTCGGCGAGCGCCGGGTCGCGCGGCGCCTTCGCCGCCTGCAGGTTCGCCTCGAGCGCCGTGACGATCTCCGGCTCCGGGTGCGCGCGCAGCGCCTTGCGCAGCTTGTCGGTCGTGTCGCGCACCACCTCGACCACCTGCCGCTGCTGCGTGCGCTTCTGCGACGCGGCATAGCCGAGATAGCCGAGGATGGCGACGATCGCGGCGAGGAGGAGCGCGAGGGGGATCGAAAGCGTCTTGTTGATCATGCGCCGAGGATATCGCGAGGCGGCGCGGGTACACAGGCACAAATTCAGCAAATCCCGATCTGACCCTGTTATGGCCACGGCCCTGCCGCGCTTCGTCCTGCTCTACGCCGCGATGTACGCGGCCTACGGCGTGGCGTCGCCGTTTATCCCGGCGTTCGTGAATTCACGCGGCATCGCGCCCGAGGAGCTCGGCCTCGTCCTCGGCACCGGCACGGCCGTGCGCCTCTTCTCCGCGCCGCTCGCCGGCCGCGTCGCCGATCTCCTCGAAGCGCTGCGCATGGTGCTCGTCACGTGCATCGCGCTCGCCGCCTTCATCACGCTCGGCTACCTGCCGGCGCAGGGGTTCTGGATGTTCCTCGGCGTGGCGATGCTGCAGGCGGCCGCGCTCGCGCCGATGAGCGTCCTCGCCGATGCGCTCTCGCTCGGCGCGGCGAAGCGGCACGGCTTCGAGTACGGCTGGGTGCGCGGCACGGGCTCGGCGGCGTTCATCGCCGGCACGCTCGCCTCCGGCCAGCTCGTCGGCGCGTTCGGGCTGGGCGTGATCGTGTGGCTGCAGGCCTCGCTCC
>DATDCR010000576.1:0-3490 GCA_036524215.1 Burkholderiales bacterium | reverse complement strand
GACCACCCGCTATCACATCGAGGTGATCGACCTGATGGTGAATCCGCGCCTCGCCAAGGAGCACCAGATCGTCGCCATCCCGACAGTAGTGAAGAAGCTGCCGCAGCCGCTGCGCCAGATCATCGGTGATCTCTCGGATACCGAACGCGCCCTCGTCGGGCTTCAGCTCGCTCCGGCCCGGTCCGTCACCAGCCCGGATCCCTGATTTCTAGCTGTAGAACGTGCGCACGAGCCAATAGCTCAGCGCCGGGAATGCGGTGATGAGGCTGACCCGGACGATCTCCGCGGCGATGAACGGTGACACGCCCCGATAGATCGTCGCATACGGGATGTCGCGCGCGAGCGCCGAGATCACGAATAGATTCATTCCCACCGGCGGGGTGATCATCCCGACCTCCACCACGATCAGGGTCAGGACGCCGAACCATAGCGCCTGCGCCTCCGCCGGCAGCCCGAAGTCGAGCGCCATGAACGCGGGAAAGAGGATGGGCACGGTAAGCAGGATCATCGACAGGCTGTCCATCACGCAGCCGAGCAGCAGATAGATCACGATCAGGACCGTCAGGATCGCGTAGGGGGCCAGCGCGATCGTCCCAATCCATGCCGCCATTTGCTGCGGCACGCGGGTGAGCGCAAGCGCCACGTTGAACAGATCGGCGCCGAACACGATGGCGAAGATGAATGCGGTGGCCGTCGCCGTCTCGAGGCTCGTCTCGACGAAGCCACGAAAGTCGAGCCGGCCGGAGATCACGGCGTAGCCGCCGGTGACCACCGCGCCGATCGCCGCGCCCTCGGTCGGCGTGAAGAAGCCGCCGTAGATGCCGACGAACACCACGGCAAAGATGACGAGGGCTGGCACGACCCGCCGCAGCGCGGCCAGGCGCTCGGCGAGCGGGAGCCGCTTGCCGGTCGGGCCTTCCGCCGGAAAGAGGCGCACGTACACCGCGATGGCGAGCAGGTAACCCACGACCGCGAGCAACCCCGGCACGACCGCTGCGACGAAGAGCTTCACCACGCTCTGCTCCGTCAAGATCGCGTAGATGATGAGCACGATCGACGGCGGGATCAGGATGCCGAGCGTGCCGCCGGCGGCCAGCGTCCCGCTCGCGAGCGCGGCCGAATAGCCGTGCTTGCGCATCTCCGGCAGCGCGACGGCAGACATGGTCGTCGCCGTGGCGATCGAGGAGCCGCAGATCGCGCCGAAAGCGCCGCAGCCGAGCACGGTCGACATGGCAAGCCCGCCACGGCGGTGGCCGACCCAGGCGTTCGCCGCCGTAAAGAGATCCGCGCTGATGCCGGCGCGCCCGGCGAAGTGGCCCATCAGCAGGAAGAGCGGGACGATGGAGTAATCGTAGGAGACGAAGAGCGATATCAGCGATCGGTTGAGATACGCGAGCAACGGCGCGGCCCCGCCCAGCGAGAGATAGCCCACCGCCCCGACGGCCGCCATGGCGAGGAAGATCGGCAGGCGCAGGACCATCAGCACCAGCAGGACCGCGATCATCACCGCGCCGATCGCCGCCGGACTCATCGGTCGGGCGCGCCTTGTCGGGCGGAGGGCGAGAGCGCTGCGATCACGTCGAGGAGCGCGAGAAGCGAGGTCGCGCCGACCCCGATCACCCCTGCGGCATAGGCTGCGGACAGGGGCAAGTGGAGCATCATGGTCACATCGTCACGGCGCCAGGCTTCGTCCAGTCCGGCCGACAGGCGCAAAGCGAGCGCGGCGGCGGCGACCGCGAGGGCAAGCGACCAAAGGGCGTCGATCCGGCGCAGCACCGTGCGAGGCAGCCAGACGGTGAAGACATCCACGGTGACGTGGGCGTGCATCGCCTGGCAGTAAGGCAGGAAGAGCAGGATCGCGATGCCGCTTGCGAGCGCCACGATCTCGAAATCGCCCTTCACCTGACTGCCGGCGAAGACGCGCAGCAGCACCGAGGCGGTGACGATCAGCGCCGCGGCGACCAGCAGGGCCGAGCCGAGAACCGCCAGGACTGCGGCGAGTCGCGACAGGGCTTCGTGGGCGCGGGCGGCGGTCAGCTCGCCTTGGCGTACTTATCGACGAGCGCGTTGGCAGCAGCGACCAGCTTCTTGCCGTCGAGATTGCGCCGGTTCAGCGTCTCGATCCACTTCTGCGACACCGGCTCGCTGACGGCGCGCCAGCGCTCCACTTCCGCCTTCGGGATCGTGAAGAACTTGCCGCCGGCCTTCTCTACGAGGCCGCGTCCGAACTGATCGCCGAAGTCGAAGTCGGCGCCGAACTTGCGCGAGAGCGCCGGGCCCGAATTCGCGTCGATCACCTTGCGCAGATCGTCCGGCAGGCTCTCGTATTTCTTCCTGTTCATCGAGAAGAGGAACGGGAAGGTGTAGAAGCCCCGGCCGCCGCGCTCGAACTCGGAGAAGCTGTCGAGCAGCTCCTGCAGCTTGAACGCGGGCACGATCTCGTACGGGATCACCGCGCCCTGGCTCGTGCCTTTCGAGAGCTGCGTGACGACCTCGGTCACGGGATAGGACTGCGGGTTCGCGCCCAGCAGCCCCAGCGCCTCGACGATGTTCTGATTGCCGCCGCGGATGCGCAGGCCCTTCAGGTCGGCCATCTTCTGGACCGGCTTGCCCTTGGTCATGATCAGCGCAGGGCCGTGGCACCACCAGGCGAGGGGGTGGACGAAATCGAATTCGGCCTTGCCGTACGCGCGCATGTACTCGTCGATCGCCTGCCCCGTCTGCTCGGCGGTCGTGATCAGGAACGGTAGCGTGAAGGTTTCCAGCACCGGAAAACGGCCGGCCTGGTAGTTCGGCAGTGCCCAGCTGAAGTCAGCAATACCGTCGCGCGCCTGGTCCACAAGGTCGGGCGGTTTGCCGCCGAGCGACATGGCGGGAAAGATCTGCACCTCGATCCGGCCGCCGGATTCCTTGTTCACCTTCTCGGCCCACGGCTGGAACATGCGCCGGTGTGCCAGCGAAACCGGCGGCAGCATGTGGCTCAGCTTTAGCGTGACCTCGGCCGCGTGCGCGAAACGCAGCACCAGGGGCGCGCCCAGGATGCCGCCGGCTGCAGCCGCGCCGGCGATGAAGCGCCGCCGCGTGACGCCTGCTCGCCGCCGAGCCGGGCGCGGGTTGCTTTTACGGATCATGTCTGTCCCTCCCTCTTTCGAGCCACCACGAGCGCACGTTTTCACGCCCTTCGGCCGATTCTACTGCTCACCTCCGACCGCGTATCAGCCGTTGCTCGACCTCCTCAAAGAGAAGAAGATCAAGCCCCTCATCGCTGAGCGTTCTCGTGCGCGACGGGTGATCGCTGGAAAACGGCGTGTGACAAAGACCGTCATCATTGGCGCCGGCCTGTCCGGGCTTGCGGCCGGATGCCTGCTTTCCGGCCACGGCGTCGACGTGACCATCTGCGAGGCGAACGACAAGGCCGGCGGCTGCTGCGCGACAACGGCGAGCGGCGGCTATACGTTCCACGACGGTGCCGTCTATGTCGCGGCGGCGC
>DATDCR010000575.1:0-1908 GCA_036524215.1 Burkholderiales bacterium | reverse complement strand
GCATGAACTCGCCTTCCTCGATTACCTTCACGCCAAGCGCGCGCGCCTTGTCGAGCTTGCTGCCCGCCTCGGCGCCGGCGACCACGTAATCGGTCTTCTTCGACACCGCCGCGGCAACCTTGTGGCCGCGCGCTTCCAGCGCCTCGCGTGCCTCGTCGCGCGTCATGCGTGCAAGCAATCCGGTCAGCACGAACGTCTTGCCGCCTGCGGCGGCGGCGAGCTTGGGGGCCGCAGCAACGGCGACCCGCTCGGCCAGCTGCGCGATGACCTGGCGGTTATGCGGCTCGTGCACGAACTTCTGGATGCTGTCGCTCAACTCCGGTCCGATGCCTTCCAGCGGCACTTCGAGCAGCCGCTCGCCCCGCTTCTTGCGGCCCGCATTTTCCTTGCGAACCGTTTCCTTGTCTGCCGCGAGCTTAGGCCAATCGGCAGCGAGGAACGCGTCGAGCGAGCCGAAATGCCGGGCGAGAATCTTCGCCACTTCCTCGCCGACGCCGGGGATGCCCAGAGCATAGATGAAGCGCGCGAGCTCTGCCTTGCGCGAGCCCGCGATGTTTCGCAGCAGGTTCTCGGCCGACTTTTCTCCCATGCGCTCGAGATCGGCCAGTGTCGCCGCGTCGAGACGGTACAGGTCGGCCGGATTCGCGATCAGGCCGCGCTCGACGAGCTGGTCGACGATCTTCTCGCCGAGGCCCTCGATGTCCATGGCACGCCGGCCGGCGAAGTGCAGCAGGGTCTGCTTGCGCTGCGCCTTGCAGTAAAGGCCCCCGGTGCAGCGCGTCGCCGCCTCGCCGGCGACGCGGACCACGGGCGAGCCGCACTCGGGGCAGGCGCCCGGCATCTCGAAGCGGTCCTGCGCGCGCCGCGCGCCGGGCGTTCGCACGCTGACGATCTCGGGGATCACGTCGCCGGCGCGTCGCACGACGACGGTGTCGCCGGTCCACACGTCCTTGCGCCGCAGCTCGTCCTCGTTGTGCAGGGTCGCATTCGTCACCGTCACGCCGCCCACGAACACCGGCTTCAGCCGCGCCACCGGCGTCAGCGTACCGGTGCGGCCGACCTGCACGCCGATGCCGAGCACCTCGGTCAGCTCTTCCTGCGGCGGATACTTGTGGGCAATGGCCCAGCGCGGCTCGCGCGCCACGAAGCCGAGGTCGCGCTGCGCCGCGAGCTCGTTCACCTTGTACACGACGCCGTCGATATCGAAGGGCAGCCGGTCTCGCTCGGCGCGGATGCGGCCGTGGTACGCGATCAGTCCTTCCGCGCCCCTTACGACGTCCCTCCTCTTGTCGACCGGGATGCCGAACGCCTCGAGGGCATCGAGGACGTCGCTGTGCCGGGCCGGCAGCCGCCAGCCTTGCGTGACGCCAAAGCCATGCGCAGAGAACGACAGCGGCCGCTTGGCGGTGATGCGGGGGTCGAGCTGCCGCACGGCACCGGCAGCGGCATTGCGCGGATTGACGAAGGTCTTCTCGCCCGCCTCGGCCTGCCGGCGGTTCATCTTCTCGAACGCCGCGCGGGTCATGAAGATCTCGCCGCGCACTTCCAGCACGGCCGGCGCGCGCCCCTCCAGCTTGAGCGGGATCGTATGGATCGTGCGCACATTTGCCGTGACGTCCTCACCGACCTCGCCGTCGCCGCGCGTGGCCGCGCGCACCAGCAGGCCGGCTTCGTAGCGCAGGCTGATGGCGAGCCCGTCGAGCTTGAGCTCCGCCGCATACTCGACCGGCGGATCGTCGGCGGCGAGGTCGAGCTCGCGCCGGATGCGCGCATCGAACTTCGCGGCGCCGCTGTCCTCCGTGTCGGTCTCGGTGCGGATCGAAAGCATCGGCAGCTCGTGCCGCACCGGCGCGAGGTCGCTCGCCGGCGCGCCGCCGACGCGCTGCGTCGGCGAGTCGGGCGTGCGCA
>DATDCR010000574.1:0-2877 GCA_036524215.1 Burkholderiales bacterium | reverse complement strand
CGAAGACTTTCTGCACCATCAGCGGCGCGAGGCCCATCGACGGCTCGTCGAGCAGCAGCAGTTGGGGGCGGCCCATCAGTGCGCGGCCGATGGCGAGCATCTGCTGCTCGCCGCCCGACATGGTGCCGGCGATCTGCCGGGTGCGCTCCTTGAGGCGCGGAAACAGCGTGAACACATCCTCCAGCTGCCGCTTCGCCTGCGCGCGCGCACGGGGAATCATGGCGCCCATCTCGAGGTTCTCGAGCACCGTGAGCGAGGGAAACACCTGGCGGCCTTCCGCCACCTGGCCGATGCCGAGATTGCAGATGGCGTGCGACTCGAGGCCGCTGATGCGCGCGTCCTTGAAGCGGATCTCGCCCGAGCGAGACCGCTCGATGCCGGCGATGGTGCGGATGAGCGAAGACTTGCCGGCACCGTTGGCGCCGATGATGGCGACGATCTGGCCCTGACCGACCTCGAGCGAGACGCGGTCCAGCGCCTGCGCATCGCCGTAATAGAGGTCGAGCTCCTTGATACTCAGCATGGCTCGATCGCTCCCCTGATCATGGGAGTGACTGCGCTTGCAGCGCACGGTAGCGTGGGCGCATGAAAAAGGCGGCCATCGGCTTTGTCCTCGCGTTCGGCGTCTGGGGCTGCGCAACCACGAGTACCGGGCCCGACCGGGACGAGGACTCGTTTGCCGAGAGCATCGCGCGCGGCTTCGCCGAAGGCCTGTTCGATGCGATGTTCCATGCCGCGTTCGGCGACGGCGGCACGGCGAAGGTCGCGCACCGGCAGGACCGCTGGCTCAGCTCGAAGGTTCAGACTTCGGTCTCCTCGCCGAGGTAGCTTTCCAGCACCGCGGCATTGCGCACCACCTCTTCGGGCGTGCCGCGCGCGATCACCTCGCCGTGATGCAGGACGCCGATGTGCTTCGCGAGCGCCATCACCGCGCGCATGACGTGCTCGATGAGAAGGATCGTCGTGCCGTCCGTGCGGTTGAGCTCGCGGAAGATCTCCACGATCTGGTCGCACTCGGTGGGCCGCAGCCCCGCCATCACCTCGTCGAGGAGCAGCAGGCGCGGCCGCGTGGCGAGCGCGCGCGCGACTTCGAGGCGCTTGCGGTCCGGCAGCGTGAGCGAAGCGGCGGCGGCATCGCGCTTGCCGTCGAGCGAGAGGCGTTCCAGGATGCGCAGCGCCGCGGCGCGCGCACCCGCCGCACGCCGCTCGTGCAGGAAGGCGCCGACCATCACGTTGTCGAGCACCGATAGCCCGGCGAAGGGCTTGACGATCTGGAACGTGCGGCCGATGCCGGCGGCGCAGACCTGGTCGGGACGCAGGCCGTGGATCGGGCTGCCGGCGAAGAGGATTTCGCCCGCCGTCGGCGGATAGACGCCGGCGATCATGTTGAAGATCGTCGTCTTGCCGGCGCCGTTGGGGCCGATCAGGCCGTTGATGCTGCCTTCGGCGAGCTCGAAGGACGCCTCGTGCACCGCGCGCAGGCCGCGGAAGTACTTGGACAGCTTGCGCACTTCAAGCAGCGGCACGGCGCCTCCCGAGGGCGAGCGCGACCACGCCGGCGATCGAGATGATCCACAGCACCGGGTAGATGATCAGCAGGTCGATGCGGATGTTGCATTCGCCGCTGCAGGTAATGCCGGCCTTGTTCAGCGTCTCCAGCATGGCATAGAGGGCCCACGCCAGCGAGGCGCTGAGCACGACGATGCGTCGGCACCACGCGTAGGCGGCGCCGAACGCCGCCGCCGGGATGAAGGCGCCGAGCGGCCACTTGATGAAGACGGCGAAGGTCTGGAACACGAGGTCGTCGAAGCTCACAGCCGCAGCTTCCTGGCTACGGTGGGCCAGATGCCGTGCGGCAGGAACATCACCACGATCAGCAGCACGAAGCCGTAGAACACCTGCTTGATGCCGGGAAGATCCCAGCCGAGCGCCGCCAGCGCCTCCGTGATGCCGTCGGAAAGGAGCGTCAGGACTGCCGCGCCAAGCACCGGGCCGAAGAGCGTGCCGACGCCGCCGATCACCGGACCGAGGATGATCTCGATCGAGCGGCTGATGTGGAACAGCTGCTCGGGGAAGAGATTGTTGTAATAGAAGGCGAAGAAGACGCCCGACACCGCGGTCATGGCCGAGCTCAGCGCGACCGCCACCATCTTCCAGCGGAACACGTTGATGCCGAGCGCCTGGGCCGCTTCCTCGTTCTCGCGGATCGCCTGCCAGTAGTAGCCGGGCTTCGACTTGAGCAGCAGCGCGCAAAGCGCGAACGCGAGCACGACCAGCGCGAGCATCGCGTAGTAGTACATGAGCGGCGGACCGCGGAAGTTGGCGAGATCCCAGGCGTCGCGCTGCGTGACGCGCAGGAACATGCCGCCCGGGCCGCCGGTCCAGTCGAGGTGATCGAAGCCGATGCGCGTGAACTCGGCGAACGCGATCGTCAGCAACGCGAAATACACCCCAGAGATGCCGAAGCGGAAGGCGAGGAAGCCGATGAGCAGGCCGAGCGCGACGCAAAGGACGATGGCGAGCCACAGGCCCGCCCACGGCCCGATGCCGAAGTGGAAGAAGAGGGCGCCCGCCGTGTAGGCGCCGACGCCGACATACAGCGCGTGCCCGAGCGAGAGCTGGCCGGCGAAGCCCATCATCACGTTCCACGCCTGGCCGGTATAGGCGAAGTAGAGGATCAGCGTGGCGACGGAGAGCGCGTAGTTGCCGGCGAAGAGCGGCAGGGCGACGAGGCACGCCGCGAGCACGGCGAGCCAGACGGAGGCCCGCTTCATGCGCGCCGCCCGAGCAGTCCCTGCGGACGCAGGAGCAGCACCAGGATCAGCAGGCCGAAGCTGATCATGCTCTTAGCCGAAGGCTGGATGAAGAGCCCCGCCA
>DATDCR010000573.1:0-9070 GCA_036524215.1 Burkholderiales bacterium | reverse complement strand
AGATAGAAGCAATCGTCGCCTGGATCGCCTCGGCTGCCGCGCGCGGATCGGCGGCCTGGCGAATCGGCCGGCCGACCACGATGTAGTCCGCGCCGTTGGCAAACGCCTGCGCCACGTCGACGGTGCGTTTCTGGTCGTCCGAGGGGCGGTTTTCCACCGGACGGATGCCGGGGGTGACCACCAGCAGGCGATCCTTGAACTCGCTCTTCAGGCGCTGCGCTTCCAGGCCGGAGGACACGACACCGTCGCAGCCGGCCTCCATCGCCCGCCGCGCGCGCGACAACACCAGGCGCTCCACATCGCACGAGAAGCCGAGGTCGTCGAGGTCGCCCCGATCGAGGCTGGTGAGCGCCGTGACGGCGAGGATCTTGAGCTCGCCCTTCTCCTTCGCCGCCGCCTGCATCATCGACTGGTTGCCGTGCACGGTGACGAAGCTGATGCCGCGCCCGCGCAGGTTTGCCACGGCCCGCGCCACGGTCTCCGGGATGTCGAACAGCTTGAGGTCGGCGAAGACCCGGTTGCCGCGCGCCACGAGCCAGTCGATCAGCTCGAAATAGCCCCCCGCCATGCAGAGCTCGAGGCCGACCTTGTAGAAGCACGCGGCCGGTCCGAGGCGCTCGACGAGCGCGCGCGCTTGCTGCGCGTCCGGCACGTCGAGCGCGACGAGCAGCCGCTCGCGCCTTGCGATCATTGCGCCTCCCTTTGCAGAAAATCGCGCAAGGATAATCCGAGATCGGCCTGGGGAACGCCGTCGGCATCGAAGACATACGCCCGGTAGACCTCGGCGACCTGGATCTCACCCGCGTCGCGGGCAAGTACCCAGCCATCCCGCTCCGTACGCGCCACCCAGCCGCGCGCCGCCGCACGCTCGAGGATCTCCTCGACGCGGTCCGGGATCAGGCGCAGCTCGCGCGACAGGCGCACGAGCGTCACGACCTGGCCTTCGCGGTGCGCCCGGGCCAGCATGCGCAGGACGCCGAGCGCTTCGCCGAGCTCCTCGCCCGGCACGCGATGGCGCTCCGGCTTGCTGCGGTACGCCGGGAGCATCGCCGTCACGATCGCGCCGGTCAGCACCACGAGCCACGAGAGATAGAGCCAGATGAGGAATATCGGGATGGTGGCGAAGGCGCCATAGATGAGCGTGTACGTGGGCACGCGGCTCAGGTAGATGGCGAAGCCGCGCTTCGCGATCTCGAACCCGATGCCGGCCAGGACCCCGCCGAGAAGGGCATGCTGCCATTCCACGCGGCGCGCGGGCACGACGCCGTAGAGGAGCGTGAGCGCGGCGCAAGTCAAGAGGAACGGCACCACGCCGAGCAGATAGTCGCCGTAGAAATCGAGCTGCAGCGCACCGATCGATTGGCGCAGCGCGAAGTAGGTGCTGGAGAGGCTCGCACCGATGAGGAGCGGCCCGAGCGTGATCACCGCCCAGTAGACGAAGATGTTCTGCAGGATCGAGCGGCGCCGCTGCACGCGGAAGATCCGGTTGAGCGCGTTGTCGATGGTCAGCATCAGCATGACCGAAGTCACGACGAAGCCGATGATGCCGATCGCGGTCAGGCGCGCCGCGTTCTGGCTGAAGGAGTTGATCTGCTCGATCACGGTCTCGACCGCCGGCGTGTCGGGCAGGACGTTCTCGAGGATGAAGAGCTGCAGCGAGCTGATCCACTCGTCGAACACCGGGAACGCGGTGGAAATGGCGAGCGCCACGGTGAAGAGCGGCACCAGCGAGAGCAGCGTCGTGTAGGTCAGGCTGCCAGCCGTCTGGGTGGCGCGCTCCTCCCGGAAGCGCGTCACGAGGGCGACGGTGAACTCCCAGGCGGCCCGCAGGTGTTTTTTCATTACTGCTCTTATGATAACGATTGACCATGCCGCGCGTCGTGTTTACCTCGCACCTGCAGCGCCATGTCGCCTGCGCCGAGAGCGAAGTGGGCGGCGCGACCGTCGGCGCGGCGCTCGAGGCGGTGTTCCGCTCGCAGCCGCAGGTGCGCGGCTATGTGCTCGACGACCAGGGCGAGCTGCGCAAGCACGTCTTCGTCTTCGTCGATGGCCGGCGCGCCGGCCTGCACGACGGCGTCCAGGCGGCGAGCGCCATCCACGTCCTGCAGGCCCTCACAGGAGGCTGAACCATGCGTCTTTACGTAGCGACGAGGAAAGGCCTCTTCACCATCGAGCCCGGCCGCTGGACGCTGGGCAAGCCGAGCTTCCTCGGCGACCCGGTGACGGCGCTCGTGCGGCAGGGCGATTCGGTTCTTGCCGCGCTCAACCTCGGTCATTTCGGCGTGAAGGTCAGGCGCTCGGACGATGGCGGCGAAACGTGGAACGAGGTCGCCGCGCCGGCCTATCCGGCCAAGCCCGAAGGCGCCGGGGACAAGACGCCCTGGAAGCTCGTGCAGATCTGGACGCTCGAGGCGGGCGGCGACTCGCTCTGGGCCGGCACCATTCCCGGCGGGCTCTTTCGCTCGCAGGACCGCGGCGAGAGCTGGACCCTCGTGCGCTCGTTGTGGGATCGCCCGGAGCGCCTCGAATGGTTCGGCGGCGGCTACGATCATCCGGGCATCCATTCCGTCTGCATCGATCCGCGCGACGCGAACGCGATGACGATCGCCATCTCCTGCGGCGGCGTGTGGAAGAGCCCAGACGCCGGCGCGAGCTGGAGCCTCGCCGGCAAAGGCATCTATGCGGACTTCATGCCGCCCGAGCGGCGCGAAGATCCGAACATCCAGGACGTGCATCGCCTCGTGCAATGCAGCGCCCAGCCCGACGTGCTGTGGGCGCAGCACCATAACGGTGTCTTCCGCTCCACCGATGGCGGCGCCAACTGGCACGACGTGAAGGCGCTCGCGCCTTCCAGGTTCGGCTTCGCCGTGGCCGTGCACCCCGGGGATCCGCAGACCGCCTGGTTCGTTCCCGCCGACAAGGACGAGCGGCGCGTGCCGCTCGACGGCAAGCTCGTCGTTGCGCGCACGCGCGACGGCGGCCGCAGCTTCGAGCTCCTGCGGCGCGGCCTGCCGGAAGCGCCGGCCTACGATCTCGTCTATCGCCACGGCCTCGCGGTCGATCCGACGGGCAACCTGCTCGCCATGGGATCGACCACCGGCGGCTTATGGGTCTCCGAAGACCAGGGCGACTCGTGGCGCTGCGTTTCGGCCCACCTGCCGCCCATCTACGCCGTGAGGTTCGCGTGAACGTGAAGCTCGCCTGTCCGAAGTGCGGCAAGGCGCTCGAGCTTGCGCTCGCCGACATGAGCGCCGGGAAAGCGATGGCCTGTCCCGGCTGCGGCGAGGTGATCCGTTTCCGCGGCGCCGACGCCGAAAGCGTCCAGCATGCGATCGATGCCCTGCAGGCGAAGCTCGGGCCGGGCGTGAAGGTGAACGTCGACGTGAAAGTGAGATCGGCGCGTCCGTGGTGGAAGTTCTGGGGTGCCTAGGCTGCGGGCCGTCGCAAGTGCCGCGCTCCTTGCGCTCATCGCGCTTTGCCTCGCCTGGGAGCTGTGGCTCGCGCCGCTGCGACCGGGTGGATCCCTCGTCGCGCTGAAGGCGCTGCCGCTCGCTCTGCCCCTGCCCGGCATCCTGCAGGGTCGCCGCTACACCTACCAGTGGTCGAGCATGCTGATTCTTGCCTACTTCGCCGAGGGCGCCACGCGCACTTGGGCCGAGCGCGGCACCGCACAAGCGCTGGCTTTGGCGGAAATCGCGCTGAGCACGGCATTTTTCATTGCCGCGGTAAGCTACGCGCGTGCAACGCAAACTCGCCGCGATCCTTAGCGCCGACGCCGAGGGCTACAGCCGCCTGATGGGCGAAGACGAGGCGGCCACGGTGCGCACGCTCTCCACCTGCCGCGACCTTGTGGCCGGCGTCATCACCACGCATCGAGGCCGCGTGGTCGACATGCCGGGCGACAACATGCTGGCGGAGTTCGCAAGCGCGGTGGATGCCGTGCGCGCGGCGGCTGCCATGCAGGCGCAGCTCGGCGAATGCAATGCGCAGCTGCCGGAAGGCAGGCGCATGGCGTTTCGCGTCGGCGTCAATCTCGGCGACGTCATCGAGGACGGCGGACGCATCTACGGCGACGGCGTCAACATCGCGGCGCGCATCGAAGCGCTCGCCGCGGCGGGCGGTATCTGCATCTCGGGCAAGGTCTACGACGAGGTCAGCCGCAAGCTCGACTTCGGCTACGAGGACATGGGCGAGCAGGAGCTGCACAACATCAATGGCCGCGTGCGGGTCTACCGCCTGCTTGCGGCCGGAGCGACGGCGGCGAAGAAAACCGCCACATCGACGCGCGTTAGCAAGCCGTCGATCATCGTCCTTCCCTTCACCAACATGAGCGGCGACCCGGAGCAGGAATTCTTCGCCGATGGCCTGACCGAAGACATCCTCACCGACCTCTCGCGCTTCCACGAGCTGTTCGTCATCTCCCGCAACACCTCCTCCAAATACAAAGGCCAGGCGGTCGACGTGCGCGCCGTGGCGAAGGAGCTCGGCGTGCAGTACGTGGTCGAAGGCAGCGTGCGCAAGAGCGGCAATCGCGTTCGCGTCACGGTGCAGCTGATCGACGGCGAAGCCGACGCGCACATCTGGGCCGAGCGCTACGACCGCGAGCTGAACGACATCTTCGCGCTGCAGGACGAGGTGACCTCGGCCATCGTCTCCACGCTTCCGGGGCGCGTGGCCGCCGCGGCGCGCGACCGCGCCGAACGCAAGCCGACGGACAACATGGCGGCGTACGAATGCGTGCTCGCCGCGAAAGTGCTGCATCACCGCTCTTCGAGGGAAGACAACGCGCGCGCCATGCAGCTCATCGAGCGCGCGATCGAGCTGGATGCGAATTACGCCCACGCCCATGCCTGGAAGGCCTGCATCGTCGGCCAGATGCTGACCTATGGCTGGACCGACGCGGCGAGCGGCCTGCGCACCATCGAAGAGGAGGTATCGCGCGCGCTGGCGCTCGACGACAGCGACAGCGATGTGCACCGCATCCTTGCCGCCCTCCACCTGCGCCAGAACCAGCACGACAAGGCGGTCTACCACCAGGGGCGCGCGCTCAGCCTCAATCCGAACGACGACCTGATCGTCGTGCAGCAGGGCGAGCTCTTGACCTGGCTCGGCCAGGCGGAGGATGGCATCGAATGGATCCGCAAGGCGATGCGCCTCAACCCTTTCCATCCGCCGCGCTTCTGGAGCCACCTGGCGCGCGCGCTTTTCATGGCCCGCCGCTATGGCGAGGCGGCGCAGGCGATCCAGCGCATCGCCGCGCCGGACCCGTTCCACCTCGCGCTGCTCGCGGCCTGCCACGCGGAGACGGGCAATGCCGACGGCGCCGCCGAGCAGGTGCAGGAGGTGCTCAAGCGCAGGCCGGACTTCAGCGTGCTGCGCGACTACCTGCCGACTTTGCACTACAAGCGCGAGGCGGATCTCGCGCATCATCGCGACGCCTTATTGAAAGCCGGCTTGCCGGCTTAGCCCGGCTCGCGCCTTAGAGCTGGTGCTGCGGGTTCACCCGCTCCATCTTGCTCTCCAGCTTGTTGAGCGCGCTGATGTAGGCCTTCGCCGACGCGACTACGATGTCGGTATCGGCGCCGACGCCGTTCACCACGCGCCCGCCCTTCGCCAGGCGCACCGTCACCTCGCCCTGCGACTCGGTGCCGGTGGTGACGGCGTTGACGGAGAAAAGCAGCAGCTCGGCGCCGCTCTTGGCGATCGCCTCGATGGCCTTGAAGATGGCGTCGACCGGGCCGTCGCCCTGCGCATCCGCGCGCTTCTCGCTGCCGTTCATCTTGAGGACCACCGTCGCATGGGGGCGTTCGCCCATGCCGCTCGCCTGGTTCATCGTCACCAGGTGCCAGTGCTCCTCGGCGTGGCGACCGGCCTCCTGCGCCACCAGCGCCTGCAGGTCCTCGTCGAAGATCTCGGCCTTCTTGTCGGCGAGGTCCTTGAAGCGCTGGAAGGCCTTGTTGTAGGCGTCCTCGCTCTCGAGCTCGATGCCGAGCTCCTTCAGGCGCTGCTTGAACGCGTTGCGTCCCGAGAGCTTGCCGAGCACGATCTTGTTGGTGCTCCAGCCGACGTCCTCGGCGCGCATGATCTCGTAGGTCTGGCGCGCTTTGAGCACGCCGTCCTGGTGGATGCCCGAGGCGTGCGCGAAGGCGTTCGCGCCGACCACCGCCTTGTTCGGCTGCACGACGAAGCCGGTGATCTGCGAAACCAGGCGCGAGGTGGGCACGATATGCGTTGCATCGATGCCCGTCTGCAGGTCGAAGAAATCGGCCCGCGTCCTGACGGCCATCACCACTTCTTCGAGCGAGGTGTTGCCCGCGCGCTCGCCCAGGCCGTTGATCGTGCATTCGATCTGCCGGGCGCCGCCGAGCTTCACGGCGGCCAGGGAATTCGCTACCGCCATGCCGAGGTCGTTGTGGCAGTGCACGCTCCAGACCGCCTTGTCGGAGTTCGGCACGCGTTCGCGCAGCTTGCGGATGAACTCGCCGAACTGCTGCGGCACCGCATAGCCGACCGTATCCGGAATGTTGATGGTGGTCGCCCCTTCCCGGATCACCGCCTCGAGCACGCGGCAGAGGAAGTCCAGGTCCGAGCGGCTGCCGTCTTCGGGCGAGAATTCGACGTCCGGACAGGCGTTGCGCGCGAAACGCACGGCGAGCTTGGCCTGCTCGTACACCTGCTCCGGTGTCATGCGCAGCTTCTTTTCCATGTGCAGCGCGCTGGTGGCGATGAAGGTGTGGATGCGCCAGGACTTCGCCGCGCTCAGGGCGTCGATGCCGCGCTGGATATCGCGGTCGTTCGCCCGGCACAGGCCGCACACGGTGGAGTCCTTGACCACGCCGGCGATGGCCTTCACCGCCTCGAAGTCGCCGTTCGAGGAAGCCGGGAAGCCGGCCTCGATCACGTCGACGCGCATGCGCTCCAGCGCCCGCGCGATGCGCAGCTTCTCGTCGCGCGTCATCGAGGCGCCGGGGCTCTGCTCCCCGTCGCGCATGGTGGTGTCGAAAATGATCAAGCGGTCTGTAGCCATGGAAATGTCCTTGGCGGCCCGGTCTGGGGCCAGTTGACTGCACGGATTGTAGGCAGGAGTGTTTAGCGCGCGGGGCGCAGCAGCAGGCCGCTCAGCGCGAGGAGCGCGAGCGAGAGAAGAGCAAAGACGGCCCGTTGCATACGGGCCACTATAGCGGAAGGAAACCGGTCAGGGCAACTACTTGGCGAGCAGCCAGCCAACCACGCTGAGCGTCGCCAGCAGAGCGATCACGGCCCCGGCCACCCCGAAGCGGCGCGCCAGACGGCGCTCGCCGGCATGGTCCGCCGCCGGCAGCGACGCGGCCGGGCGCGGATAGCTGCGTCCGATGCGGCCGTAGGTGGCGGTGCGGGAATCGCTTTGCATGGCGTCATCATCGCAACGGCCGACGCGACTGCAAAGCGGATTCAAAAACTTTTACGCTTGCAGCCGATCCCTTTGATGCCAAAACAACAGGCGCCAGCTCATCCCGCGGTGATGACGCCGCAGGCGATGCGCGCGCCGGAGTTGCCGGTCGGCTGGGTTTTGAAGTCGTCCGGGTCGGCGTGGATGATGAGCCCGCGACCGATGATGCTCGCCGGGCCGGGTCCCACGCTGATGCCGTCCACCGCCACCTCCAGGGTCGCACGCCCCTGGGCATCGGCCTTGAGGGCCGGCAGGTCGCCGGCGTGGCGCTCGGCGG
Source organism: Burkholderiales bacterium (assembly GCA_036524215.1). Lineage (GTDB taxonomy): Bacteria > Pseudomonadota > Gammaproteobacteria > Burkholderiales > SG8-39 > SCGC-AG-212-J23. The sequence goes on along the minus strand of DATDCR010000573.1, from coordinate 1,364 downwards.
AGGACGGATTGCCGTGCGGCTTGCCGGTCGGATTGAAGTGCCCCTTGGCGCTCATCCCATCGCCGGAGCTGCAGTCGCCGGCCTCGTGGATATGGAAGCCGTGCTCCCGGCCCGGCTTCAGACCCTGCGCCTGCACGACGACGCGCACCTTGTCGCCGCGCTGCTGGAAGGTGGCCTGCGCGGCGGCGCTGTTGCCCCTTGTCGGCTGCAGGTTCGCCGTGGCCCGCGGCCCGGACGAGGGCAGGAAGCCGGCCTGGCAGGCGGCAAGGAGCATGCAAGCGCCGATGGCGAGCAGTCGTTTCATGGTCACTCCTCGGGCAGTACCGGGCGCACGCGGTGGCCCATCGCCCACATGACGTAGCCGGAAAGCGCGTAGCAGAAGAAAAGCAGGAACAGCACGAGCGAAGGGCTCGAGGCGATGATCGAAAGCCCGATCACGCAGGCGAGGATCACCCAGAGCGGCACGCGCTTCTTCCAGTTCACTTCCTTGAAGCTCCAGAAGGGCACGTTGGACACCATGGTGATGCCGGCGAAGACCGCCATCGCCCACGTAACGCTCGCGATCCACGCCGAATCCTCCGGCTCGAAACCGAAGTCCGTCAGCACCCAGACGAGGCCCGTCATCACCGCGGCCCCCGAGGGGCTCGGCAGGCCCTGGAAATAGCGCTTGTCGACCACCGAGATGTTGGCGTTGAAGCGCGCCAGGCGGATGCCGGTACCCGCGCAATAGATGAAGGCGCCGACCCAGCCGAGCGTGCCGAAGTCCTTCAGCGCCCAGGTATAGGCGACGAGCGCCGGCGCCGCGCCGAAGGCCACCATGTCGGCGATCGAGTCGTACTGCGCGCCGAATTCGCTCTGCGTGTTGGTCCAGCGCGCGACCCGCCCGTCCATGCCGTCCAGCACCATCGCGACGAAGACGGCAATGGCGCCGGTCTCGAAGCGGCCGTTCATCGCCTGCACGATGGCGAAGAAGCCGCAGAAGAGCACGCCCGTGGTGAAGAGATTGGGCAGCAGATAGATGCCCCTGCGCCGCAGCCCGCCCATCGGCGCTCGCGCACCGCCGGCGGCTTGCGGCTCCGGTTCTAGTTCCGGCTCGTAGTCGGGGGCGTCAGCCATGCGAGCACGCTCTCCGCGGCGTAGACCTTGTCGCCGATCGCCGCCTTGATCTGGGCGTCGAGCGGCAGATACACGTCGACGCGCGAGCCGAAGCGGATGAAGCCGAAGCGCTCGCCGCGCTTGAGCTCGGCGCCGGCGCCAACATAGCACAGGATGCGGCGCGCGATCAGCCCCGCGACCTGCACGCAGGTCACGTCGCGCCCGTCGCGCGTGCGCAGCCACAGCGCATTGCGCTCGTTCTGCAGCGA
>DATDCR010000572.1:0-9242 GCA_036524215.1 Burkholderiales bacterium | reverse complement strand
GGCAGCTTCGATCCGGCTGCCGCCTCGCGCGGCCAAGCGCTCTTCGCCGGCGTCGCCGGATGCGCCGCCTGCCACAGCGGTCCGGAGTTCACGGACGCCAACACGCGCCTGCACCCGCCGAGCGACTCGATGGGGGAACCTGAAGCGCCTGGCGTCCCGAGCTACGCCTCGCGCAGCGCGACCAAGCAGTACCGCACCGCGCCGCTGAAAGGCGTCTGGCAGCACGCGCCGTATTTCCACAACGGATCGGCGGCGACGCTGGACGCCGTGGTCAGTACCTACAACACGCGGCTATCGCTCGGGCTGAGCACATCGCAGATGGCCGACCTCGTCCAGTACCTCAAGTCGCTGTGACTAGCCGCAAACCCCCACGTAGCCGCAGGCGGTGCAGTAGTCGCAGCCGTCCTTGCGGATGAGCGTGTTGTTGCCGCACTCGGGGCAGGGCGAGCCGGCCATCACCGGGATCGCCTTGTCGGCGGGCGATTCCAGGATGCCCATCTGCCGGCGTGGGAGGCCGTCCTCGTCGAGGATGCCGAGCATCGCGTAGCGGTGCACGATCAGGCGCGCGAGGTAGGCGACGGTCGACGGATAGGTCTGCTGCTTGCGGCTGCCGGGGACGAAGGCCATGAAGTCGCCGAGCGGCTCCGGGAAGTCGAGGAGCTTGCGCAGCTTCATGCCGATCCACGCCGGATCGAGCACGCGCATGTCGAGCGACAGCATCTTGCACAAGCCATCCAGGGCGCGCGGATACTCCCCGGACAACCACACGGAGTAGGGGCGCGTGACCCCGTCCGGAAGGGTGATTTCCTTCAGGCCGACGACGAAATCGTCGCCGGTGCGCGGGTTCAGCACGTCGACGGTCCACGAGATCGTGCCGTCGGTGCCGGTCTTGGGCTCCTTCAGGGCGAACATGGAGTCCATCACGGGCGAAGAGCCGGACTCCGAGGCGAGCTTGAACTGTTCCTCGCCTACGCCGGTCTGCAGCTGCTCGACGCGCCAGCGCACGACCTGGGCGAAGGCGGAAACGATCGACGGCATGCGCTTCTTCTCGCCGCGCGGCGGGAAGGGCATGTCGTACTCCTCGTCGCCGCGCGTCTTGGCGAGCGTGTCCAGCTTGAGCCTCAGCCAGGCGTGGTCGTTGGCGCGCATGTCCATCGACAGGGACTTGGCGAGCGCGCCGAGGCCGCGCGGCTGCTCGCTGCCGTTGACCCAGACCTCGAACGGGTGCGGCATGCCGTTCTCGACGTGGCCGACGAACACGGCGAAGCGCGAATGCGGATGCTCGATCATGTACGTCCAGGCCGGGTTGCCGCCGGTGAGGTCCGGACGGCCCGGCCAGCGCAGCGACGCCAGCACGGGCGCCGGCACCGACTTCACCGACAGGCGCCGGTTGACGTCGTCCTGGACGAAGTCCTGCGGCGCCTTTTCGACCGACAGCACCGAGCCGAGCACCTTGTTCGGCCGGTAGGTGGCGAGGCCCTTGAGCTGCGACTTCCAGGCATGGAAGTACAGGTCCTGGAATTCGCCGTACGGATAGTCCTCCGGCACGTTCACCGTCTTCGAGATGCTGGTGTCGATGTAGGGAGCGACCGCGGCCACCATCTGCTCGTGCGAGCGCGCGGTGAGCTCGAGCGCCGTGACGAAATAGGGCGGCAGGTTCTCCGTGTCGCCGCCCGAAATCGCAGCCAGCGCCCGATAGCGGCGCCAGGCGTGGTCCTCGACCGGAAATTCCTTCAGCGTGCCGTCCGCCATGCGCTTCTTGCGCGTGTAGGTCCACGAGAACGGCGGCTCGATGCCGTTCGACGCGTTGTCGGCGAAGGCGAGGCTGATCGTGCCGGTGGGCGCAATCGAGAGCAGGTGCGAATTCCTGAGCCCGTGCTTTCTGATCAGGTTCTTTATCTCCTCCGGCAGCCGCGTGGCGAAGCTGGTGCCCGAGAGATAGAGGTCGGCGTTGAAGAGCGGGAAAGCGCCGCGCTCGCGCGCGAGCTCCACCGAGCCGCGGTACGCGGCGTCGCGCATCGCTTCCGAGATGCGCGCGGCCATCTCGCGCGCCTCGTCGGTGTCATAGCGAAGGCGCAGCATGATCAGCGCGTCGCCCAGGCCGGTGAAGCCGAGGCCTACGCGGCGCTTCGCCATCGCTTCCTGGCGCTGCTGCTCGAGCGGCCATGCGGTCACGTCGAGCACGTTGTCGAGCATGCGGACCGAAACCTCGACCGTCTTCGCGAAGTGCTCGAAGTCGAAGCTCGCGTTCTCGCCGAACGGATTCCTGATGTACTTGGTCAGGTCGATCGAGCCCAGGCAGCAGCAGCCATAGGGCGGCAGCGGCTGCTCGGCGCAGGGGTTGGTCGCCTCGATCGTCTCGCAGTAGTTGAGGTTGTTGTCGCGGTTGATGCGGTCGAGGAACAGGATCCCCGGCTCGGCGTGGTCGTACGTCGAGCGCATGATCTGGTCCCACAGGTCGCGCGCGCGGATCTTGCGATAGACCCACAGGCCGTCGGAGCGCTGGTAGGTCTCCTCGCCCGGCCACGGCTTGGCTTTGTGCACCAGCTCGAACATCTGGTCCTTCTCCACCGCCAGCATGAAGTCGTCGCTGACGCCGACCGAGATGTTGAAGTTCGACAGGTCGCCCTGGTCCTTGGCGTGGATGAACTCCTCCACGTCCGGGTGGTCGCAGCGCAGCACGCCCATCTGTGCGCCGCGGCGCGAGCCCGCCGACTCGACGGTCTCGCACGAGCGGTCGAAGACGCGCATGTAGGACACCGGCCCGCTCGCACGCGAGCGCGTGCCTTTGACTTCGGCACCTTTCGGCCGGATGGCCGAGAAGTCGTAGCCGACGCCGCCGCCGCGCCGCATGGTCTCGGCGGCCTCGAGGAGCGCGGTGTAGATGCCCGGGCGGCCGTCGACGATCTCGGAGATCGAGTCGCCCACCGGCTGCACGAAGCAGTTGATGAGGGTGGCCTGCATCTGGATGCCGGCCGCGGACATGATGCGGCCGGCGGGGATGAAGCCGTCGTTTTGCGCCTGCAGGAAACGCCGCTCCCATTGGGCGCGGCGCTCATCGGTCTCGACCTGGGCGAGGGCGGCGGCTACGCGCCGGCGCACTTCCTCGACGGACGATTCGTTGCCTTTGGCGTATTTCTCGAGCAGCGTCTCACGGCAGATCTCCTGCGCGCGGACCTCGGTTGTTTTTGTGTCGGTGGTCATGGTCACTGGGAAAATATACAGCACGAGGGATGGGGTCAACCCACCCCGCTAACCCCTTCATTTTGTGGGGAACCCGCCTGTGGACAACTAGCCGGCCTGGGTCGCGGGCTCGGCTTCCTCGGCCGCGGCCGGCGCCTCGGCCGACCGGCGGGCCTGCTTCAGCAGGTCGGCCACCTCGTTATGGCCCATGCGCAGGGCGAGCTCCACCGGGGTGTCGCCCTCCTTGCTGGTCTGCGACGGGTCGGCGCCGTTGCGCAGCAGGAGCTCGATCATCGGCGCGCTGCCTTTCATGGCGGCGTAGGTGAGCGGCGTATAGCCGTTCTCGTGGTGCATGTTGGGGTCGAAGTTCATGGACAGCACTTTCTGCGCGTACACGAGGTTGCTCTTCTCGATGGCGTAGAACAGCGCGCGGATGCCTTCCGGGCTCTTGTCCTTCGGCCGGGGCTCCAGGCCGGTCGGCAGCAGCTTGATCACGTAGTTGATCAACCCGACGCCGATCAGCGCCACCAGCGCGAGCACGATCGGCACGCGCGACACGTTGAGGCCCTCGGCGATCTGGTCGGGCATGTTGGCGCCGGCGATGAGCAGCACCACGGCGACGAAGAGGCCGAACTTGAGGTAGAGGAACAGGCCGATGATCACCGCGATGGCGAGGATGGCGAGCAGCGTGGTGGACGAGATGCCGAGCGTCTCCTCGACGTATTCGTGCGGCAGGTTGGCGAGCACGGCGGTGATCGTGATCAGGCCCATCAGCACCAGCTCGCGGATCCGCAGCTTGGTCAGAAAGTCGAGCTTTTCCTTCGCCTCGGCCATTGTTTCTCCCTTGTCTCGCACCCCTGTTGGCCGCCAATTTTGCGGCTTTAGCGCGGACGCATCAAGCTAAAATTGGCCGCATGTCGAAGGCCTTCGTGAAGGAAGACGCGGATGCGCCCGAGACCGACGAGATCGCCGTGCCGCCGCTTCCTGCAGGCGGAAAAAATTACATGACGCCGGCCGGTTTCGAGCGCCTGCAGCAGGAAAAGAAGCGCCTGCTCGAGATCGAGCGGCCCGAAGTGGTGAAGACGGTGGCGTGGGCCGCTTCGCTCGGCGACCGTTCCGAGAATGCCGACTACATCTACGGCAAGCGCCGCCTGCGCGAGATCGACCGCCGGGTGCGCTTTCTCATCAAGCGGCTCGAGGCGGCGGAGGTGGTGCATTCCTCAGGCCGCGACACCGAGCAGATCTTTTTCGGCGCGCGCGTGCGGGTCAAGGGCGCCGCGGGCGAGAAGACGGTCACCATCGTCGGCATCGACGAAGTGGAGGCCGGCAAGGGCTGCGTGTCGTGGGTATCGCCGATCGCGCGTGCGCTGCTCAAGGCGCGCGCCGGCGACACCGTCACGCTGCGTACCCCGGCCGGTACCGAAAAACTGCAAATCCTGGAGGTCGACTACCCATGAGCCTGGCCAAAGAGTTCCGCGAATTTGCGATGAAGGGCAACGTCGTCGAGCTGGCCGTCGCGGTCATCATCGGCGCCGCGTTCGGCAAGATCGTTTCCTCGCTGGTGGCCGACCTCGTGATGCCGATCGTCGGCCTGCTGATGGGCGGGCTCGACTTCAGCAGCCTCGCGCTCGAGGTGCGCGACGCCAAGATCCAGTACGGCAAGTTCATCCAGACCTGCGTCGACTTCGTCATCATCGCCTGGGCGATCTTCGTCGCCGTGAAGCTCATCAACCGCTTCAAGCGCAAGGAAGAGGCTGCGCCCACGGCACCGCCGCCGCGCGACGTGCAGCTGCTCGAAGAGATCCGGGATCTGCTCAGGAAAAGATAAAGGGATCGGACGGCGGCATAAGCGCCGCGCGCGCGCCGTCCGTATGATGGGCCGATGTCGTCGGCCTTCGTCTTCGAGGGTCTCAAGATGCACCTGCGCGCGCGCGGCATGACGTACGCCGACGTCGCGCGCGGCCTGAAGATCTCCGAGCCGACGGTGAAGCGCATGTTCGCCACGCGCAACTGCAACCTGCGCCGCCTCGAGGCGCTGTGCGAATTCGTGCAGGTGGATTTCGCCGAGCTGGCGCGCGGCACGCCGCGCGCCGATCGCTTCCTGCATCGCCTGACGCACGAGCAGGAAGAAAGCCTGATGCGCGAGCCGAAGCTCTTCCTGGTCGCGGTGTGCGCGATCCACCAGATGCGGCTGGAGGAGATCATCGCCATCTACCGGCTCGAGAAGCCCGAATGCGTGGCGCTGCTGCTGCGCCTCGAGAAGATGGGCATCCTCGAGCTGCACCAGAACAACCGCATCCGGCTGCGCCTCGCGCGCACCTTCGCCTGGATCCCGGACGGGCCGATCATGCGCTACGCGAAGACGCAGATGGGCGAGTTCTTCGACCATTCCTTCGCCGGCGCCGGGCAGTTCATGCGCCTTTTCACCGTGCGGCTGTCGCGCGAGGCGCTGGAAACGCTGGTGAAGAAGCTGGAGGAGCTGGCGCGCGAATGCAGCGACCAGCACGGCATCGACTCGCGCCTGCCGCTCGGCGAGCGCCACCAGATGAGCGTGCTGCTCGCGTCGCGCCCCTGGGAGCCGGCGCTCTTCAAGGCGCTGCGCCGCAAGCCGAAGAACGGCGGCTAGTTCTTGAAGGCGCCGGCGGCGACGAGGCTGAGCCTGGCCGGATCGATATGCTTGCGCAGCGTCGCCGCTACCTCCTCGGGCGTGAGCGAGGCGACCTTCTTCTCGAGCTCGATGTCCCAGGCAAACGTGCGGCCGAGGTAGAGGTAGAAGCCGATGCGGCCGGCGAGCGCGCGGTCCTGCGTGCGTGCCAGGCGCCGGGCCTCGAGAAGCGACTTCTTGCCCGCTTCGACTTCTTCCGGAGTGAAGCCTTGTTGCACAGCGCGCGCGAGCTCCTCGCGCACCGCTTTCTCGACGCGGTCGCGGTTCTGCGGCGCATAGATCGCCGACACGCGGAAGGTCGCCGCCTGGTCGAGCGGGTTCGCGCTGAAGCTCGTGGACGTGCTGTAGGAGAGGCCCTCCTTCTCGCGCACGCGCGCCGGGATGCGCGCCTTCAACGTCCCGCCCAGCATGTGGTTGGCGAGCAGCAGCGCCGGGAAATCTGCATCGTCGTCACGCATGCGCACGTTTAGGCCGCCGCGCAGGACGGCATTCGCCTTGTCGGGCGTCGCCACTGCATCCTCGATGGCGTTGCGCTCGAAGTAGCGCGTCGGCACCCGAGTGAACGGGTGGGGCGTGCGCCAGCGGCCGAAAAGCTCTTCCACCGCGCGCGCGAGCGGTTCCGGCTCGAACTCGCCCACGGCGGCGAAATCGGCGCCGGTCGCGCCGATGAGGTCGCGATAGCAGCTTTGTGCCTCCTTGAGGCTCGTCCTGCCGATCCACTCGAGGCGTTCCTCGAGCGTCGGCGTGTAGTTGCGATGGCCGACGGGATAGGGCTCGAGATGGCGCGAGAGGCGGATGTCCGCCTTAGCGCCGGGATCGGAAAGCTGCTCCTGCGCCGAGGTGAGCGCGGCGCGCTTGAGCTCTTCGAACTCGCTCGCCGGGAAGGCCGGCTCGCGCAAAGCCTCGGCCACCAGGCGCAACGCCGGCACGAGGTTTTCGCCGCGCACTTCGATCATCGCGCCTTCGGCGCCGACGGATACGCGCGCGTTCAGCTTCTCGAAGGCTTCCTTCAGCTCGGCGCGGCTGTGGCGCTTCGTGCCGCGCATGAGCATGCGGCCGGCGAACTCGCACGCCACCTCGCGATTCATCAGGGTCTTTTCGTCGCCCCAGTGCAGGCCGAGGGTGGCGACCACGCGTCCGCCGCGCGTCTGCTTGGGAAGCAGGGCGAGCTTGATGCCGTTGGCGAGCGTCTTGCGCAGCAGGCGCGACTCGATGTTCTCGGGCGACGGATCGAACGCTTCGCCCAGATGGACGTTCTCGCCGCCCTTGTAGCCTTCGAGCGCCTTCTCGACGTCGGGCGTGGGCGGAATCTCGGCGCGCTGCGCATGCTCGGTCGGAAGGAAGACGCCGAGCACGCGGTTGGCCGGCCGCAGATATTGCTCGGCGACGCGCTGCACGTCCTGCAGCGTCACCTTGCGCAGCCGGTCGCGGTAGAGGAAGAACAGGCGCCAGTCGCCGAGGGCGGCATTCTCCGAAAGCGCGCTCAGCAGCTGGCCGCTGTCGAGCTGCGTGCGCTCGACGTCGTTCAGCAGGCGCGTGCGCGCGCGCTCGAGCTCGCGCGCGGTGATCTTTTCCTGTGCCACGCCTTCGATCACCCGCAGGAGCGCGGCCCTTGCCTTGGCGAGGTCCGCGCCTTTGCCGACCTCGGCGCCGAAATACATGTAGCCGGGGTCGTGCAGCTGCCGCTCGGCCGCCCAGGTGCTGCTCGCCAGGCCTTTCTGCACCAGCGCGCGGTGCAGCCGGCCGGCCGGCGTGTCGCCGAGGATCTGCACCAGCACATCGACGGCCGGGTAATCCGGGTGGCTGCCCGCCACCGTGCGGTAGAGCGCCGATACCATCTGCACGTCGCCGACGCGCCGCAGCGTCACGCTGCGCTCGCCGTCCTGCGTCGGCTCCTCGGTATAGAGATCCGGCAGCGCGCGTGAAGGCCGCGGGATCGGGCCGAAATATTTCTGCGCCAGCTCGACGACCTGCGCCTCGTCGATGCGCCCGGCGACGAACAGCAGCGCGTTATCCGGCTGGTACCAGGTGCGGTAGAAGGCCTGCAGCTTGTCGATCGGAACCCGCTCGATGTCTGCGCGCTCGCCGATGGTCGGATTGCCGTAGTTGTGCCAGAAGTAGGCGAGCTGCTGCATGCGCTGGAAAAGCACCGAGCCGGGATTGTTCTCGCCCATCTCGAACTCGTTGCGCACCACCGTCATCTCGCTGTCGAGGTCCTGGCGCGAGACGCGCGAATTGATCATGCGGTCGGCTTCCATGGCGAGCGCCCATTCCAGGTTCTCGCGCGTGGCGGAAAGCGTCTCGAAGTAGTTGGTGCGGCGGGACGTTTTTGCTGTCGCCCAAAACGAAGTCGAATCCGCCCTGGCGTCGTCCCAGAGCGGGCTGCGGCAAGCGGCTGACGGCCCCACCGTGGTGTCGATCGTTGGTGTCAACGGTACCGGTAAAACCACCACGGCCGCTAAGTTGGCGAACCTGGTCCAGGTGCGCGGGCAAACCGCTTTGCTGGCAGCCTGCGACACTTTCCGCGCCGCCGCCATCGAACAGATCAAGCTGTGGGGGCACCGGCTGAACGTTGAGGTGGTCGCCGGCTCCTACGGCGCCGATGCGGCTGCGATCGCTCACGATGCGGTCGCTGCCGCCCAGGCGCGAAGCGCCGATTACCTGTTCGTCGATACCGCCGGCCGGCTTCACACCAAGCACAACCTTATGCAGGAACTCCAGAAGCTGCACCGGGTCATCGGCAAGCAATCGCCCGGCGCTCCCCACGAAGTTCTGCTGGTGCTGGATGCGACCACCGGTATGAACGCGCTGAACCAGGCGCGCGAATTCAACAAGGCGGTGCCCCTGACCGGACTCATTGTCACCAAGCTGGACGGCACCAGCAAAGGCGGCATGGTGGTCGCCATCCAGAAAGAGCTCGGGATCCCGGTCAAGTTCATTGGCTTGGGCGAAAAGCCTGACGACCTGCAGCCGTTCAACGCGAAACAGTTTGCCGAGGCGCTCTTCCAGGAATGATGCTGCCGCCGCGGCGTCCAGCGCTGGTGAAAATAGATTTGACGCTCGGTGGGTTTTCGGGTGTTTTCAGCAACAGATGCACCAACAACACCCTCACATGCGGCTGGCCTTGCGTCTCGCGAAACGCGGGGCCGGCACAACGTCACCCAATCCCATGGTCGGCGCGGTGCTGGTCAAACGAGGGTTGGTAATCGGCCGCGGCTGGCACCGCTGCCCAGGGGAGCCTCACGCCGAGATTGAGGCGTTGCGAGACGCGGAGCGCAGGGGCAACAGCGTGAAAAACGCGATTTTGTATGTCACGCTCGAGCCGTGTTGCTCGTACGGCCGGACACCGCCTTGCACTGACGCCATCATCAAGGCGGGCATCCGCAAAGTCGTG
>DATDCR010000571.1:0-6437 GCA_036524215.1 Burkholderiales bacterium | reverse complement strand
GCTCGCCCGGCAGCAGCAGGAGAACAAGAACGCGCGCGCCAAGGAGCGCATCTCCGACCTCGAGGACTTCGTGCGCCGCTTCCGCGCGCACAAGGCGAAGGCGCGCCAGGCCACCTCGCGCATGAAGATGATCGAGAAGCTGCGGCCCGAAGAGGTGAAGCCCTCGAGCCGCCAGTACCCGTTCATCCGCTTCCTCGTCGATCCGAAGGAGAAGCTGCACCGCATCGCCGTCGAGGCGAAGGGTATTGCCAAGGCCTACGGCGAGAAGAAGCTGCTCGAAATGCTCGATCTCTCGATCGAGGCGGGCGAGCGCGTGGCGATCATCGGGCCGAACGGCGTCGGTAAAACTACGCTTTTACGGACCATCCTGCCCGCTCACCTGCGGGGTCATTTGACGGGGGATGCAGGCAATGTCAAGTGGACCGACAAGGCGCGCGTCGCCTACTGGCCGCAGGATCCGGCGGAGGAGTTCACCGCCGACGAGCCGCTCACCGAGTGGATGAGCCGCTGGCGCAGGAAGGACCGCGGCGACGATGACCAGATCGTGCGCGCCACGCTGGGCCAGCTCCTTTTCTCCGGCGACGACGCGAAGAAGTCGGTGAAGGTGATCTCGGGCGGCGAAGGCCAGCGCATGATCATCGGCAAGCTGGTGCTCGACATGCCGAACGTGATGCTGCTCGACGAGCCGACCAACCACCTCGACATGGAGGCGATCGAGTCGCTGAACGGCGCGCTCGAGAAGTACACCGGGACGCTGGTGTTCGTCTCGCACGACCGCGAGTTCGTCTCCTCGCTCGCCACGCGCATCCTCGAGCTCAAGCCGGGCCGGGACGGCGCCCCGGCCACGGTGGTCGATTACCGCGGCAGCTACGAGGATTACCTCGCCAGCCAGGCCGACCAAGACAAGCGGGATTCGCGCGCCAAGCTCGCCGCATAAAGCAGGCTGGTCGAGCGGATCGGCCGACAGCCGGGACCGGCTAGGAGGCGATGTACGAGCGCAGCGCCTGCGCTTCCTGCGCGGTTTCGTTGAGCTTCGCCTTCACCAGGTCGCCGATCGACACGAGGCCGACGAGCTTGCCCTCCTCGACCACCGGCAGGTGGCGGAAGCGCCGCTCGGTCATCAGCGCCAGCGCTTCGTCGACCGACATCGACAGCCGTCCAAGCACCACGGCGCAGGTCATCCGCGCCTCGACCGCCAGCTTGTCGAAATCGCGGTCGCCGTCGGCATACAGGTGCAGCACGTCCCGCTCGGTGAAGATGCCGACCGGACATCCGGCGGCGTCGGGCACCATCACGGCGCCGACCTTCTGGGTGTTCATGGTGCGGATGGCGTCGGCGACGCTCGACTTGGCCGATACCGTGACGATGCGATGGCCCTTGGCCGCCAGTACCTCTTTCAGCATCATTGAAGCCTCCTCGGTTGGCGCGTTCCCCGATTCTACGGCCGCGCCGGCGCGCTCATGGATAGGTGATCCAATGCCGTCCGCGCGTGCTACATTTGGCGCGCCGGATCTTCAAGCCGCGAGTCCTGTCCGATTCCTCCACTTGATCGTTCGCCCGGAAGCGGAACCCGGATTCGTCCCGCCTTTGTAGATGGGAACAGTAAATGCCAACCGGTAAGGTCAAGTGGTTCAACGATGCGAAGGGTTTCGGGTTCATCACGCCCGATGACGGCAGCAAGGATCTCTTCGCGCATCACAGCAGCATCCAGGGCTCGGGCTTCAAGTCGCTGAAGGAAGGCCAGAAGGTCTCGTACGAGGCAACCCAGGGCCCCAAGGGCCCCGCGGCGACGAACATCAAGCCGCTCTGAGCGCCGTGGCGGGCGCCGAGAAAATCGCCCGCCAGGAGCGCAGCTGCCTGAGCAAGCGGCGCTACTGGTCGCAGGTCGATGCGCTGGTGATGGCGTCGCGGCGGCTGGAGCACCAGCGGGCGCTCCTCCTCGGCGCCTACGCCTGCGCCAACTGCGGCGGCTGGCACCTCACGCGCCAGGTGGATAGCTGCCCGGCCGCGCTTTCGGCGCCATCCCCCTGATCAAGACGTAGCCGGAAGCCCGTGCGCCCGCGCGACTGCCGCGGTGCGCGTCTCCACGCCGAGCTTCTCGTAGATGCGCTGCAGGTGCTTGTGCACCGTGCGCGGGCTGATCTCGAGGATGGCGGCGATGTCGCGGTCGGTCTTGCCGGCGGAGAGCCAGCGCAGCACGTCCTGCTCGCGCGCGGTGAGCTGCCATGCCGCGGCGGGCGCCCAGCCCGAGCGACCGAGCGCGCCGCAGAGCCGGTAGAGATGCCCGAGGTGCGGCCGGATGAGCTCGAGCGAGTCGCGCTCGGCGTCGCTGAAGCCGCACTTCCTGCGGTTGAACACGAAGCTCACCAGCATCTTGCGGTCGACATGGATCGGCACCGCCATCACATGGTCAATGCGGATGGCGCGGTAATAGTCGTCGAAGAGCGCGCTCTCCCGGAATTCGGCCTCGGGCACGAGGTCGGCGATGCGCCGGGTGACTGCGGCCGGGTTGCGGCCGTGCTCGCGCACCAGCGGGTTGTCGTGGAAGTAGTGGTCGAAGATCGCCACCTGGCGCGGGGTGATGGCGCCGGGCTGGTCGCTCACCACGCCGCGGTGGCCGTCGTCCAGGTTGCATACCGAGAGGTGGGTGAGCTCGGAGGCGACCAGGCGGGGCAGGCACTCCACCCCGCGGCGCGCGAAGTCCTCGCTCTTCACGCAGCCCTCGCCGATGGCGTGGAGGGCGTCGAGCGCGCCTTGCAGCTGGGCCTGGGACAGCATGGCCTTGATCTTGGGCGCGGCGCGTGCTATTTGTCAACCTACTAGTAGGTAAAACCCGGCCATGGCCCGCCCCGACACCTCGCAGAAGATCCTCGACCTCGCCGAGCGCCTGGTGCAGACGCGCGGCTTCAACGGCTTCAGCTATGCCGACATCGCCGAGTCGCTCGGCATGACGAAAGCGAGCCTGCACTACCACTTCCCCGCCAAGGCCGCGCTCGGCCGCGACCTGATCCAGCGCTACGAGAAGAATTTCGTCGCGGCGCTCGAGGCGATCGACCGCACGGCGAAGAAGGCGGCCGAGAAGCTCGAGCGCTATGCCGCCATCTACGCGGGCGTGCTGCGCCGCGACCGCATGTGCCTTTGCGGCATGCTGGCGGCGGAATACGCCACGCTGCCCAAGCCCATGCAGAAGGAGATCCGCCACTTCTTCGACGTGAACGAGCGCTGGCTCGCGGCCGTGCTGGAAGAAGGCCGGCGCTCGCGCGAGCTGGCGTTCGAAGGCACGCCGGCCGAAGTGGCGGCCATGCTGGTGAGCGCGCTCGAGGGCGCGATGATGCTCGCGCGCTCGCACGGCGAGCCCAAGCGCTTCCGCACGGTCGCCGAGCGGCTGGTCGACGAGCTGCGTACGTAATCCTCTCCATGGCGCCGCGCGCCCGCGCGGCGCACGATGGGCGCGCTTTTCCAACAGAGGAGAACGCTCATGAAGCTCGACGGCAGGACTTTCGAAGGCGTGGTGCTCGAGTGCGGCAAGCGCGCGGGCGACGCCGAGACCATCACGTTCAGGAACGGCCGCTTCCATTCCAGCGCCTGCAAGGCCTACGGCTACGGCGACGGCCCGTACAAGGCCTCGGCGGCGCAGGACGGCCTCGCCTTCGAGGCGGAGACCGAGAGCCCGCAGTACGGCAAGCTCCTGTGGCGCGGCACGGTGCGCGGCCAGCGCCTCGACGGCACGCTCACCATGATGAAGGACGGCAAGCCGGCGGCGGAGAAATGGGTGCTCGCTGGAGAGCCGAAATGAGCCACGTCGACAAGGCGCAATTCAAGAACTTCGGCAAGGCCGACGAGGTGCGCGAGTTCCCGAAAGGCCGCGTCGAGCTGATCAACATCGGCGGCGCGGCGATCGGCCGCGCGGTGTTCGAGCCGGGCTGGCGCTGGGCGACCTCGGTGCAGCCGCTCGCCGGCACGAAGAGCTGCGAGGCGCCGCACTTCCAGTACCACGTGTCGGGCGTGCTGCGCATCAAGATGGACGACGGCACGGAGTTCGACTGCAAGGCGGGCGATGTGTCGCTGCTGCCCTCGGGCCACGACGCGTGGGTGGTGGGCAACGAGCCGGCGGTGGTGGTCGACTTCCAGGGCATGCTGGACTACGCGAAGACGGCGCAGTAGGAGCGCTACATCTGCAGGCCGAACTCCTTGCTGATGCGCGCCGTCTGCTCGTAGGTCTCCTCCAGGATTTTGCCGAGCTCCTCCGGCGTGGAGGATTGCGCGACGGTGCCGGCCTTGTCGTTCATCGCGCGGTAATCCGCCGTTGCGACGATCGCGGCGATATGGCGGTTGAGGAGCGCGATCACGCTGTGCGCAGTGCCCGAGCCGGCGCAGACGCCGAGCCAGCCGAAGCGCACGAAGGGCAGGCCCTTCTCCGCCAGCGTCGGGATCTCCGGCGCCACCGCGAGGCGCTCGGGGCTCGACACGCCGAGCAGGCGCACGCGGCCCGCCTTGTACTGCGGCAGCACCGCCAGTGTCGGCGAGACGTACATCTGCACGCGGCCGGCGAGGAGGTCGTTCATCGCATCCGCGCCGCCCTTGTACGGAATGCCGGTCATCTGGATGCCGGTCAGCTTGCCTAGCTCGAGGGCGAGGATCTGCTGGGCGGAGCCGTTGCCGAGCATGCCGTAGTTGAGCTTGCCGGGGTTCGCCTTCGCATGGGCGACGAACGATTCCAGGTCGGCGGCGGGAAGCTCCTTCGACGAGACGACGCCATAGTAGTAGCGCGAGATCTGGCTGATCGGTGCGAGGTCGGCAAGCCTGTAGGCGACGTTCTTGTACACGGCGAGGTTGATGCCCTCGAAGTGCGTGCAAAGGAGCAGGTTGTAGCCGTCGCGCGGCTTGGCGAGCACGTCCTGCGTCGCGATCTGCCCGGCGGCGCCGGGACGGTTCTCCACCACCACCCGCTGGCCGAGCGAGGCGCCGAGCTTGTCGGCGATGAAGCGCGCCGGCAGGTCGGTCGGGCCACCGGCGCTGAAGCCGACGACGAGACGGACGGGCTTGTCCGGGTAGGTCTGCGCGTGGGCCGTGCCGCACAAAAGCGCGGCGGCCAGCATGAGGGATCGGAGCATGAAGCTAATATAAAGCGCATGACCCGCATCCGCACCACGCATACCGGCAGCCTGCCGCGGCCGCCGCAGCTCCTCGAGGCGATCCGCGCCCACGCGGCCGGCGCCCCGCTCGACGAGGCCCTGCTCGCGCGGCACGTGGACGCCATCGTGCGCAAGCAGGTCGAGGCCGGCATCGACATCGTCACCGACGGCGAGATGGGGAAGCCCAGCTTTCGCAGCTACGTTTCGGAGCGCATCGCGGGCTTCGAGGCGCGCCCGCCGAAGGGCGGCACGCCGGTGCCGAGCCCGATCGACTTCAGCGGCCGCGACGCGTCGATGTTCGCCGACTACTACCGCACGGTGCGAGAACACAACCCGTTCGAGCACGCGGTGCGCGTCGCGCCGCACGTGTGCGTGGCGCCGGTGAAGTACGTGGGGCGCAAGTTCCTCGAGCGCGACATCGCGAATCTCAAGCGCGCGATGGCGGCGGCGGGGGCCCGCGAGGCCTTCATGCCGTCCGCCTCGCCGCTGCCTTTCGACGCCAACGAGCACTACGGCTCGCAGGAAGAGTACTTCGAGGCCTACGGCGCGGCGATGCGCGAGGAATACCAGGCGATCCTCGACGCCGGTCTCTACCTGCAGATCGACGATCCGCGCATGGTGAGCTCGTGGGACTCGCGCAAGGACATGGACCTCGGCCAGTACCGCGCGTGGATGCAGATGCGCATCGCGCACCTCAACCATGCGCTGCGCGGCCTGCCCGAGGAGCGCATCCGCTACCACACCTGCTACGGCGTCAACTTCGGGCCGCGCCTCTCCGACCTGCAGCTCGACCAGGTGCTCGACCTCATCTTCACCATCCGCGCCGGCGCCTACTCCTTCGAGGCGGCGAACCCGCGCCACGAGCACGAGTGGCGCGTCCTCTCGACGATCAGGCTGCCGGCAGGCAAGCAGCTCATTCCCGGCGCCGTCACGCATTCCAACGTCACCATCGAGCATCCCGAGGTCGTCGCCGACCGCATGGAGCGCTGGGCGCGCGCCGCGGGACCGGAGAACGTGATGTTCGGCAACGACTGCGGCTTTTCCTCGACTGCCGGCAACACCGAGATCCCGGAAAGCGTCGCCTGGGCGAAGCTCGCCGCGCTCGCGCAGGGTGCGCGCATCGCGTCGCAGCGCCTCTAGCTAGGTCTCCAGGGCCGCGAGGCGATCGAGGCGGCGGCCCTTGATGCGCCAGCGGCCGTCGGCTTCGCGCTGCATCCGATAGAGGCCGAGCCAGGCGCGGCCTTCGTCGTCGGTGAAGCGGATGAGCTGCACGACCTCGCCGCGATAGACGATCGGCGCCTC
>DATDCR010000570.1:0-4908 GCA_036524215.1 Burkholderiales bacterium | reverse complement strand
CTCCTCGAGCAGCTTGCCCATGTCCTGCATGAGCTGCTCGCTCGGCGCCTGGCCGCTCTTTTCGTCGATGCGGATCATCGATAGGTATCGCATGGTTCGTCTCCTTGAGGGTTAATGGTCCGTCACCCTCTGGTCGAACGGAAACGCGCCAAATCGACATCCCGGGAGGATGCCGTGGCGAAGATCGGCGTGCGGTCAGGCCTGCTCGAGCGCCGTCGCCATCGTCTGCCGGGTCGCGGGCCGCGTGACGATCGCGCGCCAGTCGAGCAGCACCGTCGGCACGAAGGCGGCGAGCGCGATGGCCGACCAGACCACCATCTCGATCCCCGTCACGCCGAGCGCCATGATGGGCGGGATCGGAACGACGAGCCGCGCCGCCGTGAACACCATGGCGAAGAAGTAGCTGCGGATCATCCAGCGCCGGTGCTGGACGATGTTGCCGTTGCGCACGCAATAGAGCGCGATCGCCGTGGTGGCCATCCAGCCGAAGGACTGCACGACGGACGCGGCGACGAGCGAGAGCGAATTGATCTTCATCGCGAGCGGAATCGCGAACGGCGCCGCGACGAAGACGCTGGCGACATAGACGTATCCCAGGGCGCGATGGACTTTGAGGTAGCGCGCGCGCAGCCGGTTCGAGAGCTGGAACACGCCGAGCGCGAGCGCGAGGATGCCGAAGAAGCCGTGCACGTAGAGGAATCCGAGTCCCGGCGCGTAGTGCTTCGCCATCTCCGACGACGGGTCGAAGAACCCCCGGTTCTTCATGTACATCACGAACACCGTCAGCAGGCCGAACGCGACGAAGAAGACGAGTTTGGCCCGCGATCGCGGACCGGCCGCGCCGTAGCTTGAGCTGCTCATGCGACACCTCCTCTAGGATGTGAAGCCTTGTACAGCCTAAGGCGCAAACCCGCCAGCGCAGCGTCGAGGCCGGCGTGACATTCCACACCTCGCGCTAACATTGCCCTTCCACCGGGAGAAAGCGATGGCAAGACTGCAGGGGCGCACTGCGCTGGTCACCGGCGCCAACCGAGGCATCGGCCTCGCGATCGCCAAGGAGCTCGCCAAGGAGGGCGCTTCGCTGTTTATCGCCGGCCGCAACAGGGCGGCGCTCGAGAAAGTGCAGGGCGAGATCAAGGGCGCGGGCGGCAAGGCGGAAGTGTGCGTGGTGGATCTCGAGGACGAGAAGTCCACGCGCGCGATGGCGAAGGCGATGAGGGACAAGGCCAAGCAGCTCGACATCTTCATCGGCAACGCCGCATCGCTCGGCGCGCGGGTTGCGGTGACGAAATATCCGCTCGACACCTGGCGCCAGACATTTCGCATCAACGTCGATGCGAACCTCGTGCTGCTGCAGGAGCTCGATGCGCTGCTGAAGAAGTCCGATGCGCCGCGCATCGTCATGCTTTCGGCGAAGGTCGCGACGGTCGGGAAGGCGACCACCGGCTCCTATGCGGTGAGCAAGGCGGCGCTGGAGTCGATGGTGCGGGTCTACATCACGGAGCTGGAGAAGGGCTCGCCGCTGCGGATCAACATCGTGAGCCCTGGTCCGACGCGCACGGAAATGCGCGCACGCGCGGCGCCGGAAGAGGATCCGATGACGATCAAGGCGCCGGACAAGATCGCGCCGCTCTTCGTCGCGCTCTCTTCACCGGAGTGCAAGCTGCAGGGGCAGTGGATCGACGCCGACGAATGGCTATCGGGCAAGTTCAAGCTCTAGCCGGACTGTTCTTCGGCGCCCTCATCGGCGCGGCGGCGCCATTCGAGGCCGATGCGCAGGCGAAGCCCCCGCTCGGCGTCGCGCCGCCGCCGCCCAAGCCCGAATACGAGCGGCCGCAATGGTGGGACGACGACGAGCACGCCGTGCCGCCGAGGCGCTCCTGGCCGCCGCGCGACCCGCGGCAGGCGACGCGCAAGCCGCCGGTGCAGCCGAAGACCGAGCCGGCGAAGCCCGGGAGTCCCTGGACGGCACCGCCGCGCGACGAGGCGCTTGCGCGCTGCGACACGCTGCGGCAGCGCTTCGAGCAGGTCATCCGCGCGGAAATGCGCGGCAACGATCCGGCCACCGCCCAGCGGCTGAAGGCGGAGCGCCAGAGCATCTACGAGCAGCAGGTGCGCGCCGGCTGCTAGGCGCTTGCGCGTACGACGCGATTGGCGAGGATGCCGATCGCATCGTTCACCACCTCGACGAGATCCCCGGCCTCCAGCGCGGGCAGCGTCGGGCCGTCGCAGCCGAGCCAGATGACGTCGCCGGGCCACAGCGTCACGTAGGCGCTCATGCGCGCGATGTAGTGCTGCAGGCTGAAGATGGCGCCCTTCGTGTTGTAGGAGGTCGCTTCCTTCCCATTCACGCGCACGGTGATCACCTGGTCCATCGGGTCGATGCCCGAGACGACCACCGGCCCCATCGGCTTGAAGGTGTCGATGTTCTTCGCGCGCCAGAGCGTGCGGTCGCTCTTCTGGAAGCTGCGCTCGGAAAGGTCGTTGCCGAGCGTGTAGCCGGCGATGCACTCGAGCGCCCTTGCTTCCGGAATGTTCTTGGTCCGGCGGCCGACGATGGCGACGAGCTCGCCTTCGAAGTGGATCGGTCCCGGTGCGTCTTTCGGGATGACGACGTCCGCGCCGCTGCCGACGAGCGCGTTGGCCGAGCGGTAGCCGATGTCCGCCTGCGCCGGCGGCTTGAGCGACGTGCCCAGGTGCTGGTTCGCCCAATCGATGTGGCTGCGGAAATTGATGCCGGCGGCGTAGAAGTTGGGCGGGATCACCGGCGCGAGGAGCTTCGCCGAGGCGAAGGGGATGCGCTTGCCCGTGCGCTTGTGCGCCTCGTACGGCGGAGCGTCGACGAGGTGAATTTCGCTATTTTCGAGAAGTCCGAAGGCGGGACGGCCGTCCACCTCCACGCGGCACCATTTCATCGTCAATCGGCCTTGATGTTGCCTTTGCGGATCACGCCGCCGACGCGCTCGTACATCCTGTTCACGTAGGCGGCGAATTCCTCGGGCGTGCCGCCGCCCGGATCGAGCATCAGCTCGTCGAGGCGCTTCCTGAAGTCGGGCGCATCGATGGCGGCGTTGAATTCCCTGTTCAGGCGCGCGATCACGTCCTTCGGCGTGCCGGCCGGGACGAAGGCGCCGAGCCAGCCGGTGACCTCGAAGCCCGGCAGCACCTCGGCGATCGCCGGCACGTCGGGCAGCTTCGGGTTGCGCTTCGCGCTCACCACCCCGAGCGGGCGCAGCCGCTCCTTGTTCTTCGCCACGAGCAGCGGCGACTCGAAGATCATGTCGACCTGCCCGGACATGACGTCGGGCAGCGGCGAGCTCTTGTAAGGCACGTGCAGGATGTCGACCCCGGCCGCCTGCTTGAACATCTCGCCGATGATGTGCGAGACGTGGCCCGCGCCGTAGGAGGCGTAGCTCAGCTTGCCGGGATTGCGCTTCGCGGTGTCGATCAGCTCGGCGAGCGTCTTCGCCTCGACCTTCGGGCTGACGACGAGGAGCGGCGCGCCGCTGTAGAGCAGCGTCACCGGCGCGAGGTCCTTCTGCGGGTCGAAGTTGAGCTTGTAGAGGAAGGCGTTCGCCGTGACGATGCCGCTCGCCGCGATCAGCACCGTGTAGCCGTCGGCCGCGGACTTCGCCGCGTGCTCGGCGCCGATGTTGCCGCCGGCGCCGGGCCGGTTGTCGACGATCACGCTCGCCTTCATGCTGGCGCCCATCTTCTCGGCCAGCATGCGCGCCATGATGTCGCCCGCGTTGCCGGGCGGGAAGGGCACGACGAAGCGGATCGGCTTTGCAGGAAAGCTCTGCGCGCCGGCGGCGCCGGACACCATGAGCGCAATCAGAAGGGTGGCAAGGCGTTTCATGCGTGCAGTCTAAATCACGCAAGGTAAGATTGTAGATCATAGCACTAAGTGATATAGTTTCACCGTGCGTGTCCTGAAGACGAGAACCTTCGCCCGCTGGTCGCGCAAGGAGCGGATTTTGGATTCGGCGCTCGCTGCCGCCGTCGATGAAATGCGGCGCGGGCTAGTCGACGCGCAGCTCGGCGCCGGTTTGGTGAAGAAACGCATCGCGCGCGCCGGCGCCGGCAAGAGCGGGGGTTACAGGACCCTCATCGCGACCAATCTGCGCGACCGCTGGGTCTTTCTTTACGGCTTCGCGAAGAACGAGCGCGACAACGTGGACGACCAGGAGCTGTCCAAGCTGAAGATGCTCGCCCAAACGTTCCTTGGGATGAGCGATGAAACCATCGAGCCGCTGGTCAAAGCGGGCGAGTTGACGGAGATAAAGCATGGCGAACCGAAGGCTTCGTAAGGAATTACTGGAAACGGCGCGAGGACTGTACGAGCTCGGCGCGATCGACGGAAAGACGATGCGGGATTTCGAGTCCCTGCGCGTCGAGTCGCCGAAGTCCTATTCCGCGTACGAGATCAAGCGGCTGCGCCTGAAAGAGAAGGCGAGCCAGGCCGTGTTCGCGGCCTACCTCAACACCAGCGTGTCCACGGTCCAGAAGTGGGAGATCGGCGAGAAGAAACCGAGCGGTCCCGCCTTGAAGCTCCTGGATCTGGTGGATCGCAAGGGCCTGAAGGTGCTGACATAACAGTTTCCGCCGCCGTGCCCGACGCCTCCGATCTCGAAGCGGTCATGCGCTACCACGAGCGCACGAAGCATCACTTCAACCGCTTCGCGCCCGGGCCCGGGGAGCTCGACTGGGCGAACCAGCCGGATCCGTTCCGGCGCTACGAAGGCGCGGCGCTGGTCATACAACACCTCGCGTCCGTCGTACGTCGTGGGGGAAGTGCTTGGCGAGCTGTTGACGGCCGGTGCGGGGAGTGATGCGGTGTCCCGGCGCGCCGAGCGGGCCACCACTGCGCCGATCTGAGGCCTACGAGCGCCGTCGCGCGTTGAATCG
>DATDCR010000569.1:0-9301 GCA_036524215.1 Burkholderiales bacterium | reverse complement strand
GTTGGGCTTCAGCAGCACGCAGTTGCAGGCGCCGTTGGCGGTCTTGACCTTGTCGGCGCTGGTGACGAAGAAATCGTCGCCCACGATCTGCACCCGCTCGCCCGCCGCCTTGGTGAACGCGCGCATCGCCGCATCGTCGTTTTCGGCGAACGGATCCTCGATCGAGACGATGGGATAGCGCTCGATCCAGCGCAGGTACATCGCCTGGAGCTGATCGACCGAGAGCATGCGGTTCTCGAGCGCGAGCTGGTAGCGCCCGGCGCGATAGAGCTGCGTCGCCGCGATGTCGAGCGCGATGCCGACGTCCACCCCCGGCTCCAGGCCGGCATCGGCGATCGCGCCGACGAGCTCCTCCAGGCCTTCCTCGTTCGACTTGAACGCCGGCCAGTGGCCGCCTTCATCCGCGACGCCGGCGGCCTTGCCTTTCTTGCGCAGGCGCGCGCCCGCGGCGGCGTAGACCTGCGCCGTCCACTCGAGCGCCTCGGCGAAGCTGCCGGCGCCGATGCAGATCACCATGTAGTCCTGCAGGTCGACGCTGCCGCGCGCGTGCGCACCGCCGCCGAAGATCTGGATCTGCGGTACCGGCAGGCCGACGCGGCTCTGGTCGGCGAATTTCTTCCACAGAGGGATCTTGCGCGAAGTGGCGTCGGCGTGAGCGCAGGCGAGCGAGACCGCGACCAGGGCATTGGCGCCGAGCCGGCTCTTGTCCGCGGTGCCGTCGATCTCGATCAGCCGCTCGTCGATTCCCTTCTGGTCCGACACGCTGTGCGCCCGCAATGCGTCGCGGATGAGCGTGTTGATGTTCTTCACCGCTGCGGCGACATCGATGCTGCGCGCCTCGCCCGAGCCGGTGGAGGCGCCCGACGGCGCGATCGCCCGCCCCACGGCGAGCGGCGTCGTGCCGCGGCCGACGATCACCTCGGCCTCGACCGTCGGCCGTCCGCGCGAGTCCCAGACCCGGCGGCCTTTTACGTCAAGGATTCTTGCCATGCCTTTCTTACTGCATCGAGCTTGGGTGCTCCGAGGGTGAGGAGCCTGCGTGCTGTCCGCCGCACGAAATCCTGTCCCGCCGCGTCGAGATATTCAACAGGCGACTTGCCGTCCACGCGGGCGAGGAGCAGGCCGGGAAGCAGCGTCGCGGTCCGCTCCTCGAGCAACGAGGGCGCCTCCCAGCTCACGCGTTCCAGGTAGGAAGAGCACAGAGCGTCGAAGCACTGGAGAAAAGCGTTCCTGGCGTGCGGCACCCAGAGGCATTTCAGCAGAAGGTGGTTGAGGCAGAACGCGACATCGAACGCCGGATCGCCGTACCAGGCGCATTCGGCGTCCAGGAATATAGGAAACTGAGCGGGTCCTTTCCCGCCGACCAGGATGTTCTTAGGGCTGACGTCGCCGTGCACGAGGCAAAGGCGCGACGCCGCCGTGCGCTCCTGCAGCGCTTTCAGGACCGGCAAATCGGGATGACGGGCGGCCGTGGCGAGCAGATACGGCTCGAGGCGGATGGCATGGAAGATCGCGTCGGTGCTGAAACGCTGCGCGATCGCCGGCCGGCCGGCAGTGGAGGCGTGAATCGTGCCGAGCGCGGTGCCGACGGCGGAGGCAAAGGCCGGGTCGGCGTTGCCTTCGCGAAGCACGCTTTTCCACACGGGGTACTCCAGGCATTCCATGGCGAACAGGCCGCCGGCGTCGTCCCAGGCGAGCACCTTCGGCGCGCTGGAAGGAAGCGCTTCGCGCGCTACCTGCAGCCACTGCCGCTCGTAGCGGTTGCGCTCGATCGGCGCCTCCCAGACTTGCGCCACCCGCAGGCGCGCCAGGGCGCGCTTCACGCAGACCGGGCCGCCCGCGAGCTCGGCGCGCCAGATGTCCGAGGAGACGCCGCCCGAGAGCGCTTGCATGTGCGCAGGCTTGCCGAGCCCGCTGCGGACGAGGAATTGCGTGATCGCGTCGCTCACGGCTTCAGGCGCCAAAGATTGGTGCGCAGCCACACGCCGAGCACGGCGAAGCCGAACGCGAAGGAAGCGATGGCGTAGGAATACGGGGCCACCGCGACCGCAAGCCCCATGGCGGCGACGCCGAGCGCCTGTCCCGTGCTCCAGGCCGAGGCGTAAAGCGCCACCGCCGCACCGCGCGCGTCGGGCGCCACTTCCGTCGCCTTCGTCTGGATCGTGTTGTGGATCAGGTAGAAGGCGAGCCCGAGGCCGATGGTGCAGGGCACGGCCCAGCGCCAGTCGGGCGCGAAGACCATTACGGCGAAGAGGAGGAAACCGAGCACGCCGCCCGCCACGACGATTCCTTCCCCGAACAGGCGCATGAGGCCGCGCACCATGAACGAGTAGAGCAGGCCGCCGACCCCGTAGCCGGCGAGCAGCAGCCCGATCACCGTGAAGCTGAGGCCGAAGCGCTCGCGGAAGAAAGCGCCGAGAAAGACATAGCCGCCGAAAAAGAAGAAGGTTTCGGCGATGCCCACGCCGACCATCCAGCGCACCGCCGGTCGCGCGAGCAGGCGCGCGTGGACCGCCAGAGGCTGGAAGCGCCCCGGCGCGATGGCCGGCCAGGTGCGCCGCGTGCGCGCCAGCAGGATCGCCGAGGCGAGCAGGAACACGACGCCGACGACGACGAAGGTGCTGCGCCAGCCGGTCCAGTCGGTCAGCACGCCGCCGAAGAGGGGCCCGAGCGTCTGGCCGAAGATCGACCCGCCGATGAAGCGGGCGATGGTCGCCTGGCGCTCGCCGATGGGCACCACGTCGCCGATATAGGCCATGCCGAGCGCCACCGGCGCGGAAGCGAAGAGCGCCATCACGAAGCGCATGGCGGCGAGGGAGCCGAGGTCCCAGGCGACCGCGCAGCCGAGCGAGGCCGCCCCGGCGAGCGCAGTGGCGATGGTTACGATGCGCAGCTTGCCGTAGCGGTCGCCGAGCGGTCCCACCAGGAGCACTGCGGCCGAATAGGAGAGAGCGAAGGCAGTGACGACCACGGCGGCGGCCGAGACGCTGGTCTCGAACTCGCTTGCGAGCTGCGGCAGCATCGGCTCGACGCAGCGCAGGGAAATTCCCGAGGTGAAGGCCGAAAGCGCGAGGAGCATGATCGCCTCGCCGGCGCCGGAGCGCGCGTCAGGGCGCAAGGCGCCCGATCTCCCAGCCGCTAGCGGATCTCGTGTAAAGGAGGCGGTCATGCAACCGGTTGGCGCGGCCCTGCCAGAACTCGATCTCGGCCGGCAGCACGCGATAGCCGCCCCAAT
This sequence comes from Burkholderiales bacterium, assembly GCA_036524215.1. Lineage (GTDB taxonomy): Bacteria > Pseudomonadota > Gammaproteobacteria > Burkholderiales > SG8-39 > SCGC-AG-212-J23. The sequence goes on along the minus strand of DATDCR010000569.1, from coordinate 6,066 downwards.
GCGGCGGGCGAGGCGGGTCGTCGCCGTATCGCTGGCGAGCTTCCTCCAGCGCCTTCTCCAGCACCTTCCTCGAAGCCACCGGCTCGCTCTGTGCGGAGGCCCAAGCCGAGAGCCGCGCCCCGAGCGGCCGGCTGGCGAAATAGGCATCGGAGTCGCTCACCTCGACCTTCTCGACCGTGCCGTCGATGCGAACCTGACGTTCGAGTTCAGACCAGAGGAAGACCAGGCAAGCGCTCGCCGCGGCATCGAGCTCCCGGCCCTTGCGGCTGCGGTAGTTCGTGTAGAAGACGAAGGCGCCGCGCTCGATGCCTTTCAACAGCACGATACGGGCCGACGGCGCACCGTTTTCGCCCACCGTGGCGAGCGTCATGGCGTTCGGCAGGGGCAGTTTCGCCTCGAGCGCATCGGCGAACCAGCGCTCGAACTGGCGCAGCGGATCGCGATCGGCGTCGGCTTCGGAGAGGCCGGCGCGCATGTATTCCTGGCGCAGGTCCGCGATCTTCATACCGGGATTCTAAGGTGCGAAATACAACGCCCGAGGGAAATCCGCGTCTTTTCGCTCTGAAAGTCGTTGACACGCCCTGTGGAAATCGGCATCTTCACGTCACCGCTGCACCATAGCGGGGGATTCCGGAAATCCAATCGATCGAAAAATCAGCGAACGTTCAGAGGAGAAACTAGATGGCGAAGAAGAAAGCGAAGAAGGCGGCGGGCAAGAAGCGCAAACCAAATGCCGCCTTCATGAAGCCGATGACCCCGACCGGCCCGCTGGCGGCCGTCGTGGGCTCAAGCGGCATGCCGCGGACCGAGGTGACCAAGAAGATCTGGGCTTACATCAAGCGCAACGGCCTGCAGGACAAGAAAAACCGTCGCATGATCAACGCCGATGAGAAGCTCAAGCCCGTGTTCAGCGGCAAGAGCCAGGTCTCGATGTTCGAGATGACCAAGCTGGTCAGCAAACATCTGAAGTAGGTCAGGCTCTAACAGGGTGAAAAAGGCCGGGTCTCCCGGCCTTTTTCATTTGTGGTAGCTGGTGACCCGCTCGACCTCGTTCTTCGAGCCGAGGATCACGGGGCAGCGCTGGTGCAGCGCCTTCGGCTTCACATCCAGGATGCGGGTCGCGCCGTCGGTCGCCGCGCCGCCCGCCTGCTCGATGATGAAGGACATCGGGTTCGCCTCGTACATGAGGCGCAGGCGCCCTTCCTTGTTCTTCGAATCCCGCGGGTACATGAAGATGCCGCCGCGCGAGAGGACGCGGAACACGTCCGCCACCATCGACGCCACCCAGCGCATGTTGAAGTCCTTGCCGCGCGGCCCGTCCTTCCCGGCCAGGCACTCGTCGATGTAGCGCTTCACGGGCGGCTCCCAGCGCCGCATGTTGGAGGCGTTGATCGCGAATTCCTGCGTGTCGGCCGGAATCTTGATGTCCGGGTGCGTCAGCACGAAGGTGTAAGTCTCGCGGTCGAGCGTGAAGCCGTAGACGCCGTCGCCCACCGTCATGACCAGCACCGTCGTGGGGCCGTACACCGCGAACCCGGCGGCGACCTGCTCGCGTCCCGGCTGCAGGAACGCGGCTTCCACCGGCTCGCAGTACTTTCCTTCCGCCGTCTTCGGGCAGCGCAGCACCGAGAAGATGGTGCCGACCGAGACGTTGACGTCGATGTTCGACGAGCCGTCGAGCGGGTCGATCAGCAGCAGGTATTCGCCGCGCTTGTAGGGCTCGGTGATCGGCACCGGCTTCTCTTCCTCCTCGGAGGCGAAGGCGGCCAGGTTGCCGCCCCACACGTTTGCCTCGAGCAGGATCTCGTTCGACAGCACGTCGAGCTTCTTCTGCATCTCGCCGTGCACGTTGCTCGTCTCGGTGGCGCCGTGGCCGTCGGCGAGCGCGCCCTTGTTGACGCGCGTGCTGATCGCCTTGCAGGCGCGGGCGATGGTCTCGAGCAGCAGGCGCAGGTCGGCGTTGATCAGGTCCTTCTGCTGCCGTCCGACGAGGAACTGCGTGAGGGTGACGCGGCGCATCGCGGGCGATTTTACGCCCGCGCAATCGCCATGCCAGCGGCTAGTTTCGCTGCCGCGCGAACCACGCGCCGCCGAGGAGCAGGGCGGCGACGAGCGCGAACACCGGCGTCATGCCGAGCGCCGCGGAGATCGCGCCGGAGGCGAGCGGGATGAAGGTGTGGCTGCCGTTCAGCATGGTGGTGCGGATGCCGACCGCTTCGCCCTGCCGGCCGGGCGGCGAGGCCTCGTAGAGGATCGCCATGATGACCGGCTGCGAGGCGCCGAGCCCGAGGCCGAGCATGAAGGAGAGCGCGATCAGCAGCGGCACGCTCTGCACGAGCGGGAACAGCAGGTACGCGACGCCGGCTACCGTCATCGCCGTGCTGATCAGGAGCCACTGCTGCAGGCGGCGGATCAGCATCGTCATGAAGAGCCGGATGACGAAGGTGGCGACGGCGAAGGTGGCCATCACGACGCCGATCGTGCCCGCGGCGAGCCCGATGCGCGAGCCGTAGAGCGGCATGAGGAAGCTGTAGAGGTCCCAGCCCATCGCGAGCAGCCCGCTCACGATGAACGTGTGCCGCAGGCTCGGCAGGCGCAGGAGATCCATCACGCCGCTCGCGCGCTCCTGCGGGCCGCGCTCCGGCCGCGGCAGCGGGCGCCGGCGGTGCCACAGGAGCACCAGCCCGATCACCGGAAAGACGGCGAGCGTCAGCATGGCGCCGGCGTGCCCGAATCCCTCGATGGCGTAGCCCGCGATCAGCGGTCCGATCGAGTTCGAGATCGAGAAGCCGAGCGCGAGCCACGAGAAATTGATCGCGCGCTCCTCCGGCGTGCCGTAGGCGCCGAACACGCTGTTCATGGCGATGTGCAGGAACATGAAAGAGGTGCCGATCAGCGTGCTGGAGAAATAGAGCGCGGTGACGGAGGGAAAGAGGAAGGGCAGCGCCGCCGCGCAGGCGAGGGCGGCGAACGCCAGCGCGACGGGCCGGCGCGGTCCGAAGCGGTCGACCAGCCGCCCGGCGCTCACCGAGAGGAACATCGGCAGCACGGCGAAGAGCGCCACCAGCACGCCGACCGTGAACTCGGAGGCGCCGAGCTTGAGCGCGAAGAGCGTCGTCGTCATGCGGCTGCCGACGAAGCAGAGATGCCCGAGGGCGTTCAGGGCGACAAAGTAGACGATTTCCACGCCAGCCTTACTTGCGAATCCAGACGGTCATCGCGACGCCGACGCAGGTTACGCCGATCCCGAGCAGCGTGAGCGCGCCCGGCCACAGGCCGAAGAGCGCGAGCTCGCAGACGACGGCGAAGATCGGCGGCAGGTACATCATGCTCGTCACGCGCGTCGCTTCGCCGTGGCGCATGAGGAGGTGGAGCGCGCTCACGGCAAGGATCGAGGCGAAGATCACCAGGAAGGCGATCGACGCGAAGAGCGGCCAGCTATAGGTGACCTTGAAGCCTTCGACGGCCAGGGAGAGCGGCGCGAGGACGGCGAGCGAGGCGGCAAACTGGATCACGGCGGCGGCCTTCAGGTCCGCGCCCGGGCAGAACACCCTCTGGTAGAGCGTGGCCGCGGTGACGGCGCAGACCGCGATGAGGGTGGCGAGGAGGCTGCCGCCGGTCACCTCGCGGATGTCGATCTTGTGCCAGACGACCAGCCCTACGCCGGCGAGGCCGATGAAGACACCGGCCCACTGCGCCGGCGCAAGGCGCGCATGCATCCAGCGCGAGGCGATGATCGCCGTGAGGAGCGGCTGGGAGGAGATGATGAGCGCGGTGGCGCCGGCCGACATGCCGAGGTACTGCGCGTAGTGGCTTGCGCCGAGCTGCATGGCGTGCATGAGGATGCCCGCGACGGCGAGGTGGCCGAGCTCGACGCGCGTCGCCGGCCAGCGCGGCTTCCAGAGGAGCACCACCGGCGCGAGGCACAGCAGGCCGAAGGCGAAGCGCAGGGTGAGGAAAGTAAATGGGGCTGCGTGCTGCAGCCCCACCTTGGTCGCGACGTAGCCCGAGCCCCAGACGGCGACGAAATACCACGCGAGCAGCGCCGAAGTGGTTCGGCTCAGTTAGGAATTCCCCGCTGACAAGCGGGGAATTCTATCGGGAACTACTGCGCGCCCTGCAGCGCGGCGATGCGCACCTCGATCGGCGGGTGCGTGGCGAACATCTGCGCGAGGCGCGAGTCGCTCGAGATGCCGAAGGCCTTGACCGAATCCGGCAGGCCGCCGGTGTGCAGGCCGCCCAGGCGCGAGAGCGCCGCGATCATCGGGCGCGGCGTGCCGAGCAGGTTGGCCGAGCCGCGGTCGGCGCGGAACTCGCGCTGGCGCGAGAACCAGGCGACGATCGCCGAGGCCGCGATGCCGAAGAGGATCTGGCACACGATCATCGTGATGTAGAAGCCCGGGCCGACGCCACGCTCGGTGCGGAACACCGCCTTGTCGACGATGAAGCCGACCACGCGCGAGAGGAAGAAGACGAAGGTGTTGAGCACGCCCTGGATCAGCGTCAGCGTCACCATGTCGCCGTTCGAGACGTGCGTGATCTCGTGGCCGAGCACCGCCTCGACTTCCTCCTTGCTCATCGATTCGAGCAGGCCCGTGGACACCGCGACCAGCGCGGAATTGCGGAACGCGCCGGTGGCGAAGGCGTTGGCCGGCCCTTCATAGATGGCGACTTCCGGACGGCCGATGTGCGCCGCGTCGGCGAGCTTGTGCACCGTCTGCACGAGCCAGTATTGCGTGCTGCCTTCCGAGCCGTCGATGGTCTGCGCGCCGACCGACATCTTGGCGATGAACTTGGACATCAGGAGCGAAATGAACGCGCCGCCGAAGCCGAAGATGGCCGACATGGTGAGCAGCGAGCCGTAGTCGATGCCCTCGGCCATCAGCCAGCGGTCCAAGCCCAGGACGCTGACGACGATGGACAGCACCACCATCACGGCGATGTTGGTGGCAATGAGCAGGATGACGCGCTTCATGTGGTGGGGATCTCCTTTGCCGCACTCAACTGGGGGCCGATTGTAAGGATTTCAAGATCGCGCGTGCGCCTTTCTCGGCGACCACGTAGGTCGGCGCGTTCGTATTACCGGACGTAATACGTGGGAACACCGAAGCGTCCACTACGCGCAGGCGATCGATCCCATGCACGCGCAGCTCGCTGTCGACTACGGCCATGGCGTCATTTCCCATCTTGCACGTGCCCACCGGATGGAAGATCGTCGTGCCGAGCTCTCCTGCGGCCTTGACCAGGTCCTTCTCTTCTTCGACCGCGGAACCGGGCCGGTATTCCTCCGGCGCGTACCGGGCGAGCGCCGGCGCCGCCATGATGCGGCGGGTGAAGCGCATGCCGTCGACGGCCACCTTGCGGTCCTCTTCCGTTTTCAGGTAGTTCAGCTTTATTTGCGGGTACTGGGAGGGGTCGGCCGACGTGATGCGCACCCAGCCGCGCGAGCTCGGCCGCAGGTTGCACACGCTCGGCGTGATGGCGGGAAAGCTGTGCAGCGGGTCGCCGAACTTGTCGAGCGAGAGCGGCTGCACGTGCCACTCGATGTTTGGCGTGGGCTGCGACGGATCGCTCTTCGCGAAGGCGCCGGCCTGCGACGGCGGCATCGTGAGCGGTCCGGTGCGGAAGACGAAATACTCGAGCGCCATCGCCGCCTTGCCGGCGAGGCTGTTGGCGACGCCGTTCAGCGTCTTCACGTTCTTCACCTTGTACTGCATGCGGATCTGCAGGTGGTCGTGCAGGTTTTCGCCCACGCCTTTCAGCTCGTGTACCACGGGAATGCGCAGCTCCTGGAGCAGATCGGCGGGGCCGATTCCCGAGAGCTGCAGGATCTGCGGCGAGCCGATGGCGCCCGCGGCGAGGATGGTCTCGCGCTTCGCCTCGGCGAACTGCGCCTCGCCGCCGCGCAGGAACTCGATGCCCGCCGCGGTTTTCCCCTGCATTCTTACTTTGCAGACCAAAGCGCCGGTCAGGACGGTCAGGTTCTTCCGCTGCAGCGCCGGGCGCAAAAAGGCGTTGGTCGCGCTCCAGCGCCGGCCGCGCTTCTGGTTCATCTGGAAGTAGGCG
>DATDCR010000568.1:0-3021 GCA_036524215.1 Burkholderiales bacterium | reverse complement strand
CCATGCCGCCGAAAAAGACTGTCGCCGTGGAGTTCGAGGACGGCATCGCCTGGGTGGCGATGAACCGCCCGGAGAAGAAGAACGCCATCAGCGTCGAGATGGCGCGCGAGATGGTCCAGGTCATGGACGAGCTGGAAACCGACGGGCGCTGCCAGGTCCTCGTGCTCACCGGCGCCGGGGAGTCGTTCAGCGCCGGCATGGACCTGAAGGATTATTTCCGCGCCACCGACAAGGCCACGGCGCTCGAGCGCGCGCGGGTCTATCGCCTGAACGGCGCCTGGCAGTGGCGCGGCCTCCTGCATTACCCGAAGCCCACCATCGCGATGGTCAACGGCTGGTGCTTCGGCGGCGCGCTCACGCCGCTTGTCGCCTGCGACCTCGCCGTCGCCGCCGACGAGGCGACCTTCGGCCTTTCCGAGATCAACTGGGGGATCATTCCCGCGGGCGTGGTGTGCAAGGCGATCTCGACGGTGATGAGCGCGCGCGACGCGATGTACTACGTGATGACGGGCGAGACCTTCGACGGCAGGCGCGCCGCCGAGATGCGGCTGGTGAACGAGTCGGTCCCGCGAGCGAAGCTCAAGGCGCGCACCGCGGCGCTCGCGAAAACGCTGATGAGCAAGAACCCCACGGTGCTGCGCGCGGCGAAAACCGCGTTGCGCCACAGCGCGCGCATGTCCTGGGAGGAGGCGGCCGACTATCTTTTCGCCAAGTCGGACCAGTCGATCTTCCAGGATCCCGAGCGCGGCCGCGAGGAAGGCATGCGCCAGTTCCTCGACGAGAAGTCCTACAAGCCGGGCCTCGGAGCCTACAAGCGCAGGAAAGGCTGAGTGCGCCTCGAGGAGCTGCTCTTCCGGCACGCGGCGCGCCGGCCGCGTCATACCGCGCTGGTGTGCGGCGCTCGGCGCGTCTCTTACGAAGAATTCGCGGAAAAAACGATCTCTTCTTCGAAGCAGAAGCGGGCGGGCGAGCGCGTCCCCATTCTGCTTCCCAACGGCGTCGAGTTCGTCGAGCGCGCCTACGCCGCCTGGGCCGCCGGCGCGACGGTGGCGCCGATCAACACGCGCCTGTCCCAGCGCGAGATCGAATTCATCCTGGGGGACGTACGCGTCCCCTTGAAAAGCGATGCGGACGATTGCCTGATCCTCTATACCTCGGGCACCACCGGGCGCCCCAAGGGCGCGGTCAACACGCACGCCGGCGTGATCGTGCAGAACGTCGAGCACCATGTCGCCGCGTGGGGCATAGGCGAGGACGACGTGTTTCTCGCCACCACGCCGCTCGCGCACCGCGCCGGCGTCGGGCGCCTCGTCAACGCGCTCGGCCTCGGCGGCACGCTGGTGATCATGGAGAAGTTCGACGCCGACGAGGCGCTCGCGCTCGTCGAGCGCGAGCGCGTCACGGTCGCCGGATTTCCGCCGACCGTCATAAGAATGCTGCTTCCTTCGATCAAGGCGAATCCCGCGAGATGCGCGTCGCTGCGCCGCGTCATCGTCTCGAGCGAGGCTTTCCCGGTGCCGCTCATGCGCGAGGTGTCGGCGGCTCTGCCCGGTGTCGAGTTCTACGGCGTGTACGGCATGTCGGAGGCCGCCGTGACCTCGGCGAGCCTCGCGGAGCAGCTCGCGCGGCCCGGCACCGCGGGCAAGCCGCTGCCGGGGGTCGAGGTGAAGATCGCCGGGGACGGCGAGCTTCTCGTGAGGGGCGAGAACGCGGTGATGAAAGGCTATTTCAACCGCGCGCGGGAGAACGCCGAGGCGTTCCGCGGCGGCTGGTTCCACACCGGCGACCTCGCGCGCATGGACGCCGAGGGCTATCTTTACATCGTCGACCGCAAGAAGGACATGGTGGTGACCGGGGGCTACAACGTCTATTCCAAGGAAGTCGAGCAGGTGCTCATCGAGCATCCCGGCATCGCGGACGCGGCGGTGGTCGGCGTGCCCGATGCGCTCTACGGCGAGGCGGTCGCGGCGTTCGTGCAGGCGCGGCCCGGCGCCCGGCTTTCGACCGAGAACGTCATCGAGCATTGCCGCGCCCGGCTCGCCGGCTACAAGAAGCCGCGCCACGTGGTGTTCGTCGATTCGCTGCCGAGAAATTCGCTCGGCAAGATTCTGAAGTCCGAGCTCAGAAAGCGGGGGGTGCAGTGAGACTGCTTCTTGTCGTTCTCGCGTTGATGGCCGGTTCTGTTTTCGCACAGCCGTACCCCTCCAAACCGGTGCGGCTCATCGTTACCTTCCCGCCCGGCGGGAGCACCGACACCGTCGCGCGCATTTTCGCGCCGCGCCTCGGCGAGCGCCTCGGGCAGCCGGTGGTGATCGAAAACCGGCCCGGCGCCGGCGGCGCGATCGGCATCGACGCCACGCTGAAGTCCCCGGCGGACGGCTACACCATCGTGCTTGCCGCAGCCGGCGCGCTCACCATCATCGTCAATTTCCCGAACCGGCCGGCCTACGACCCGGCAAGGGACCTCGCGCCGATCACGATGATCGGCACTTCGCCTTTTCTTCTGGTTTCCGAAAACAGTTTCCCCCAACAAAGCGTTTCGGGGCTCATAGACTTTGCGAAAAAGAATCCGGGGAAACTCGCCTACGCCTCCGGCGGCAACGGCACGGCGATGCATCTTTCCGGCGAGCTGTTCAAGCTGATGGCGGGCGTCGACCTCGTGCACGTGCCTTTCAAAGGGAGCGGCCCGGCGGTGAGCGCCGCGGCGCAGGGTCAGCCGCCGCTCGCGTTCGCCGACATCACCTCGGCGCTGCCTTTGCTCAAGGCCGGGCGCGTGAAAGCCGTCGCGGTACTGAGCAAGGAGCGCTCGAGCTTCCTGCCCGAGGTGCCCACGCTCGCCGAAGGCGGCGTTCCCGGCTACGAGGCGATCGGCTGGTTCGGGCTGCTCGCGCCGGCCGGCACGCCCGCCCCGGTCGTGTCGCGGCTCGCCGCCGAGACTGCGGCGGTCATGGGACAGGCCGATATAAGAGAGAAGCTCGCCGCGGTGGCGCTCGAGCCCTGGGTCACCACACCGGAAGAATT
>DATDCR010000567.1:0-3116 GCA_036524215.1 Burkholderiales bacterium | reverse complement strand
GAAGGGACCCTTTTTGACTGAGCGTGCCATGGCGTTTCCTTATTTCACTCGCCGGTCGCGGACGATCATGACCTGCGTCCGCTTGTTCTTGCGGGTCTTGAATCCCTTCGTCTGCACGCCCCACGGCGACACCGGGGGCTGGGCCGCGGCGGTGCGTCCTTCGCCGCCGCCGTGCGGATGGTCGATCGGGTTCATCGCCACGCCGCGCACCGTCGGGCGCACGCCGCGCCAGCGCTTGCGGCCCGCCTTGCCGATCGACTCGAGGTTGTGCTCGGCGTTGCCGACCTCGCCGATGGTCGCGCGGCAATCGATGTGCACCTTGCGGATTTCGCCCGAGCGCAGGCGAAGCTGCGCGTAAGAACCCTCGCGCGCGAGCACCTGCACCCCGGCGCCGGCCGAGCGGGCAAGCTGCGCGCCCTTGCCGGGCATCATCTCGACGCAATGCACGATCGTGCCGACCGGGATGTTGCGCAGCGGCAGCGTATTGCCCGCCTTGATCGGCGCCTCGGCACCGGACATGAGCTGCGTGCCGACCGTCATCCCCTTGGGGGCGAGCATGTAGCGGCGCTCGCCGTCCGCGTAGAGCAGGAGCGCAAGGTGCGCGCTGCGGTTGGGGTCGTATTCGATGCGCTCGACCTTCGCCGCCACGCCGTCCTTGTTGCGGCGGAAATCGACGATACGCAGATGATGCTTGTGGCCGCCGCCCTGATGACGCATCGTGACGCGGCCGTAGTTGTTGCGGCCGCTGCCGCGACGCTGCGGCTCGACGAGCGGCCAGTGCGGCTCGCCCTTGTGGAGCTCCGGCGTGACGACCTTGACGAGCGCGCGGCGGCCGGGAGAGGTGGGTTTGACTTTGACGAGTGGCATGGCTGGCTCGATCCCTATTCCGTGGCCGCGAAGTTGATTTCCTGACCTTCGGCGAGCCGCACGTAGGCCTTTTTCCAGTTGCGCCGACGGCCGCTCAGGCGACCGAAGCGGCGTTCCTTGCCGCGCACGTTGAGCACGGTGACGCCGTCGACCTTGGTCTTGAACATCAGCTCGATGGCGGCCTTGATCTGCGGCTTCGTCGCATCGTCGGCGACGCGAAATACGTACTGGCGGTTCTTGTCGGCGACGAAGGTGCTCTTCTCCGAGACGACCGGCGCGAGCACTACCTTCATCAGCTGATCGGCGTTGTATTTCTTGGCGGCGGTCACTTCAGCATCTCCTCGAGCTTGGCCACCGCGGCTTTCGTCAGGAGCACGTTCTTCGAGTGCACGAGCGAGACCGGATTGGCGTGACGCACGGTGATCACTTCGACGTTGGCCAGGTTGCGCGAGGAAAGCGCGAGCTTCTCGTCGATCTCGTCGGTGATCACGAGCACCTGGTCGAAGCCCATGTCCTTCACCTTCTTGGCGAGCAGCTTGGTCTTCGGCGCATCGACGACGAACTCGTCGACCACGCGCAGGCGATCCTCGCGCGCGAGCTGCGAAAGGATGGCGCAAAGGCCCGCGCGGTACATCTTGCGGTTGACCTTGTGCGAGAAATTCTCGTCCGGCGAATTGGGGAAGATCTTGCCGCCGCCGCGCCACAGCGGGCTCGACGTCATGCCGGCACGGGCGCGGCCCGTGCCTTTCTGCCGCCAGGGCTTCTTGGTGGAGTGATTGACCGCGCCGCGATCCTTCTGGGCTCGCGTGCCGAGGCGCGCATTCGCCTGATAGGCGATGACCAGCTGATGCACGAGCGCCTGGTTGAATTCGCGGCCGAAGATCGCGTCGGTCGCATTCATGGTGCCGCCGCTGTTGCCGTTGTTGCCGACCATCTTGAGTTCCATGGCGGCCCCTTATTTCTTCGCCGCGGGCTGGGCCGCGGGCTTGGCTTCGGGTTTGGCCGCCGGCTTGGCCTCTGCTTTAGACGCCGCGGCCTTCGGCTGCGCCACCGGCGTCCTGGAGACCTTCACCGCGGGGCGCACGACGACGTCGCGGCCCTTGGAGCCAGGCACGGAACCCTTGACGAGCAAGAGCTGGCGCTCGGCATCGACGCGCACCACGATCAGGTTGGAAATCGTGCGCTGCTTGTCGCCGAGGTGCCCGGGCATGCGCTTGCCCGGGAAGACGTGGCCCGGGCTCTGGTTCTGGCCGGTGGAGCCTGGCGTCTTGTGCGAGATCGAGTTGCCGTGGCTCGCGCGCTGCGAATGGAAGTGGTGGCGCTTGATGACGCCGGCAAAGCCCTTGCCGATCGTCACGCCCTGCACGTCGACCTTCTGGCCGACCGTGAAGACGCTCTCCACGCCGATCTTGGCGCCGACCTTGAAATTGGCCAGCTGGTCCGCGCTGGCGCGGAACTCACGCAGCGTGTGGCCCGCTTCGACGCCGGCCTTGGCGAGGTGACCCGCGATCGCCTTCGTCACGCGCGCCGGACGGCGCTTGCCGAACGCCACCTGCACGGCAGCGTAGCCGTCTTTGTCAGCAGTCTTGATCTGCGTTACGCGGTTGTCCGACACATCCAGCACCGTGACGGGCAGGGTGCTGCCATCGTCGGTGAAGATGCGCGTCATGCCGACCTTGCGGCCGACCAGTCCGATGCTCATGCCTTCCTCTTCTGTCTTGATCCCCGCCTGCGCGGGGATGCCGGCTGCAATTGGCCGGCCCTTCACCTAATGTTCGTGCTGCTCCTACTGAACCTTGATCTCCACGTCGACGCCGGCCGGCAGATCCAGCTTCATCAGCGCATCGACGGTCTTGTCCGTCGGGTCGATGATGTCCATCAGCCGCAGGTGAGTGCGGATCTCGAGCTGATCACGCGACGCCTTGTCGATGTGCGGCGAGCGCAGCAGGTCGAAGCGCTGCTTGCGTGTCGGCAGCGGCACCGGGCCGCGCACGACCGCGCCGGTACGCTTGGCGGTGTCGACGATCTCGAGCGCCGACTGGTCGATCAGCCGGTAGTCGAACGCCTTGAGGCGAATTCTGATGCGCTGGCTTTGCATGTCCCTTTGCCGTTGTTACCTGCGATTCACTATTCGATGATCTTCGCCACGACGCCGGCGCCCACCGTCTTGCCACTTCCTCGACCACCGACATGGACATCTTCGCCGTGCTGCGCGCCTTTGATCCGGCCGGCAAGGAAGTCGTGTTCAT
>DATDCR010000566.1:0-2163 GCA_036524215.1 Burkholderiales bacterium | reverse complement strand
CCGTGGTTCGCCCAGCTGCGTGGCGCTCTCGGGCTGGTGCGCGGCACGTCGGATTCCAGCCGCTCGAGCGCGATGACCGGCGACCTCGGCGTGGTGCTGTTTCCCATGAGCCGCTTCCCGTTCGACGCTCATGCCGGCGTGAGCGACAGCCGGGCGAGCGGTGAATTTACGAGCAGCGATTACCGCACCCTGCGCTACGGGCTGCGGCAGGCCTACCGCACGCCGGAGGGCAACACGAACTACAGCGCCCGCTATGAGCGCAGCATGCTCGAGTCGCAGTCTTCACAATCCTTCGGGCGCGACACCCTCGACGTGCTCGAGGCGACGATGACGCAGCGCATCGGGCTGCAGTCGCTCGAGCTGAACGGCAGCCTGTCGGACAACAGCGGCGGCGTCGGCGGCTCGCATTCGGTGCTCGCGCGGGCGAGCGGCCGCCACGCCTTCGCGCCCTCATCGAATACGACGGTCGAATCCCTCGCCAGCGTGAACCGCACTCGCGTGGAGTCGAACCTTGGCGGTCAGTCCGCAGCCTTCAATACGCGCTTCATGCAGTTCACGAGCTTCGGCAGCTGGCGCCCCGACGAAGAGAGCCCGTGGTTCGACGAGCAGCGCCCCCTGCTCGTCATGGCGAGCGCTCGCTGGTCGGCGTTAACGAGCGCGGCCGGCGGGGCGAGCAGCGACGCCACGACGGCCAACGTGAACCTCGGCGGCAATTACACCGTGAACCGCGATACGCGCGTAACGGCGAACGCGACCGTGACGCATACCTCGAGCGGCGCAACCGACACGCTCTTCACGTCGCAAAGCGCGAGCATCCTGTACGCGCCCCTGGCGAAGCCGCTCGGCAGCTTTCTCTATTCGTGGAACACGAGCGCGAGCGCGGCCAATGTCACGTCCACCGGCGACGGTGCGCAGCAGACCTATTCTGCGCAGCTCGCGCACGGCGTATCGCGCGCGACGGAACTGGAGCCTGGCGCGCGCGTGTCGCTCTTCGCGGGACAAAGCGCGGGCGCGTCCGTCAACCCCGGCCACGACGCCACCAGCGTTTCGCATAACGCCGGCGTCAACTGGAGCGCCGGCAACGGCGGTGGCAGCCAGAGCTATGTCGGCCTGAGCGCGGCGGACAGCCGTACTTACGGCGCGGTTCACAGCGCCTTTCAGCTCGTCAACCTGCAGGCAAGCCGCCAGCAGGCGAGCTCCAGCCTCTCGAGCTGGACCGGCAATTTCACGCTCCAGGGCACGCGCCAGCCGACCGAGCCGGCGGCCCATTTCAACTGGAGCAAGACGGGCAGCGTCACCTACCAGCGGCAGCGCGCCTTCGACGTGCCGCGATTGCGCTTTTCGGGAATCTACACGGCGAGCCAGCAGCAGCTCGGTTCGCGCGCCACCGGCGATCTCGAAGCACCCCGGGATTTCATTTCGCAGTCGGCAGAAGCGCGTTTCGACTATGCCGTCGGCAAGCTGGAGCTGCGCCTGTCGGCGCGCGCTGCCGAGGTATCCGGACAGCGCAATGCGCTGCTCTTTCTTCGCGCGGTGCGGCACTTCTGATTTCATGCAACGGAGCTTTTCAATGATCTTGAACCCGCGGCGCAACCTGCGCGCCGCCATCGCAATCGTGGTGCTCGCCGCGCTTGGCGGGATCGGGGATCCGCCGAGCGCGCGCGCCGAGTACGGCGACGTGGTGATCAACAACTACTCGACCACCGCCGGCATGCGGCCGGTCGTCTTCCCGCACTGGTTCCACCGCGTGCGGTTTCGCTGCAAGGTCTGCCACACCGATCTGGGCTTCAAGTTCGAGGCCGGCGGCAACGGCATCAACATGCTGAAGATCATCGATGGGCAGTTCTGCGGCGCCTGTCATAACGGCGAAGTCGCCTGGTCGGTCGAGAACTGCAACCTCTGCCATTCCGGCAAGCCCGGCCTCGCGACGCACGTGCACGAGAGCACGCTGCAGCAGCTCAGCGGGCAGAAATCCCAGCCGAGCGTCCCGGCGAAACCCAAGGCGAAGGAGTGAGGCCATGCTAAAGATCCTTCGCGCTTCTGCGGCTATCGCGCTCGTCGCGGCATCCGGCGTTGCGTACGCCGACGGCAAGTCGACCTACGAGAAGATCTGCGCCGGCTGCCATGCCACCGGGGTGCTCGGCGCGCCCCGCTATGGCAGCG